>NZ_JAGRQM010000009.1:0-217306 GCF_018132775.1 Gordonia sp. SCSIO 19800
GAAGGGCTCCGCAACCTGTCTCACCAGGCCCTTCGTGGCTCGTCGCTGGCGCTCCTCGCACCTCAGGGAGCAATGGTTATGTCGTCTTTCGGATCAGGGAGCAGAGGGGCTGCGCCCTCAGGAACAGGCCGCGATGACGAGTTCTTTGACGCGGGCCGGGTCTGCTTGTCCGCGAGTCGCTTTCATGACGTCTCCGACGATCTTGCCGGCGGCCTGGACCTTCCCGCCGCGGATCTTGTCGGCGATGTCGGGGTTGGCGGCGAGCGCGTCGTCGACGGCCTTCTGGAGCGCGGAATCGTCCCGAACCACCTCGAGGCCGCGGTCGGCGACGATCTGAGCGGGCTCACCCTCACCGTCGAGGACGGCGGTCGCGACCTGCTGCGCCAGCTTGGTCGTGAGTCTGCCCTCGTCGACCAGGCCGATGATCTCGGCGACCTGCGCCGGCGTGATGGACAGGTCGGCGAGTTCGACTCCGCGAGAATTGGCCTGTTGCGCAAGGAAGGACACCCACCAGCCGCGCGCCGCCTCGGGTGCTGCTCCGGCGTCGACGGTGGCGATGATGAGATCGACCGCGCCGACGTTGACGAGGTCACGCATGACCTCGTCGGAGACTCCCCAGTCCTCCTGGATGCGGGCGCGACGTAGCCACGGCAGCTCGGGCAAGTTCGCCCGCAACTCCTCGATCCACGCCGAATCCGGCTGCACCGGAGGCAGATCCGGCTCCGGGAAGTAGCGGTAGTCCTCGGCGGTCTCCTTGCGGCGCCCGGCCGACGTGGTGCCGTCGGTCTCGTGGAAGTGCCGCGTCTCCTGGACGATCTCGCCGCCGGCCTCCAGGATGGCGGCCTGACGGCGCATCTCGTAGCGAACCGCCACCTCGACGCTCTTGAGCGAGTTGACGTTCTTGGTCTCGGTGCGCGTACCGAATTCGGTGGCGTCCTTCGTCTTCAGCGACAGGTTCACATCGCAGCGCATCGACCCCTGGTCCATACGCACGTCCGACACGTCCAGCGACTTGAGCAGGTCGCGCAGCGCCGACACGTAGGCCCGGGCGACCTCGGGCGCGCGTTCCCCCGCGCCCTCGATGGGCCGCGTCACGATCTCGACGAGCGGCACGCCCGCGCGGTTGTAGTCGAGCAGCGAATGACTCGCGCCGTGGATTCGACCCGTCGAGCCGCCGATGTGCAGCGACTTGCCGGTGTCCTCCTCCATGTGGGCGCGCTCGATCTCGACCCGCCAGGTGGTGCCGTCGCCGAGCACGACGTCGAGGAAACCGTCGTAGGCGATCGGCTCGTCGTACTGCGAGATCTGGTAGTTCTTCGGCTGATCCGGGTAGAAGTAGTTCTTCCGCGCGAAGACGCTCGACGGCCGGATGGAGCAGTTCAGCGCGAGGCCGATGCGGATCGCGGACTCGATGGCCTTGGCGTTGGCGACCGGGAGCGAACCCGGCAGTCCGATACACACCGGGCACACCTGGGTGTTCGGGTCGGCGCCGAACTCGGTGGGGCACCCGCAGAACATCTTGGTCGCGGTGCCCAGCTCGACGTGCACCTCGAGACCCATCACCGGATCGAATGCGGCAAGCACCTCGTCGTAGTCCAACAGGTCGACGGCTGCGGAAGTCATAGCGGCCAGTTTATGCGGCGATATCCCAGGGGCACGTTCAGGGTGATCACCGATGCCGGGAGCCGGACCCGCTCGTAGCGTGGATGTCACCGGCGAACGACGCCGGACCACAATCCACACAGGAGGACGAGATGACCACCCCGCAACCCGCCTACAGCGGCCCCCGCCTGATGCGTTCGCGCAGCAACTCGTGGCTGGGCGGTGTCTGCGGTGGTATCGCGCAACGTTGGGGCTGGGATCCGACGCTCATCCGCGTGCTGTTCATCCTGTCGATGCTGCTGCCCGGACCCCAGGTCCTGATCTACCTGGCGCTCTGGATCATCATCCCGCGCGAGCCGGCCGCGACGGTCACCCCGGTGGCCTGACGGCCCGGAGTCGCTCAGCCGAAGATGACCCGGATCTCCTTGTACTGATCCAACGGCACCGTCTTCAGTTCACCGAGTGCCTCGTCGAAGGTGATCCGGGCGATGTCGGTGCCGTGAAGCGCGACCATCTGCCCCCAGCCCTTCTCGGCGACGAGGTCGGCGGTCGCCATCCCCATGCGGGTCGCGAGCACCCGGTCGTAGGCCGACGGCACGCCGCCGCGCTGGATGTGGCCGAGGATGGTGGCCCGGGTCTCGATCCCGGTCCGCTCCTCGATGAGCGGGGCGAGCACCTCGGCCACACCACCGAGTCGGGGGCGGTTGAAACCGTCGAGGCCTTTGGTGGAGTACGCCTCCTTCATCTCCGGGAGCTTGAACCCCTCGGCGACGACGACCATCGGCGAACGGCCGCGCGACTTGACGCTGGTGACCCAGGCACAGATCTGGTCGAGACTCTCGGGGTTCTCCGGGATCAGGATGACGTGGGCGCCGCCGGCGATCCCGGAGTGCAGGGCGATCCAGCCGGCATGGCGACCCATGACCTCGAGGACCATGCACCGTTTGTGCGAGTTGCCGGTGGTGCGGAGGCGGTCGATGGCCTCGGTCGCGATCTCCACCGCGGTGTTGAACCCGAAGGTGTAGTCGGTGGCGGCGATGTCGTTGTCGATGGTCTTGGGAACCCCGACGATGTTGATGCCGTCGTCGAACAACCGCTTCGACGCCGCCGCCGTGCCCTCGCCGCCGATCGCGATCACGCCGTCGATCTCGAGGTTCTTCAACACCTTCTTGATGTTCTCGGGACCGCCGTCGGGTTCGGAGTAGGGACCGAACCGGCTCGTGCCGAGAATGGTGCCGCCCTGGTTCGACAGGCCGCGGACCGTCGACCGGTTCAATTCGACGATGTCGCCGTAGACCAGTCCGGCCCAGCCGTCCCGGAAGCCGACGAACTCGTGGCCGTACACGGTCTCACCCTTGAGCACTGCGCCGCGGATGACCGCGTTCAGTCCGGGGCAGTCTCCCCCGGACGTCAGAATGCCGAACCTCTTGGCCACTGGTGAGACCACCCTCCCTGTCGTCATCGGTCAACCTGCCCGAGCAACCCCAATCTAGTGCCCCGACGAGCCCGGCGCTGGTCGCGAAATCACTTGATGCCGTTCTCGTAGGCGAACACGACGGCCTGCGCCCGATCCCGGAGCCGGAGTTTGTTCAGGAGACTGCTCACATGGGTCTTCACCGTCTGCTCGGTCACGAACAGGTCCGCGCCGATCTCCGCGTTGGACTTGCCGTCGGCCACCAGGTCGAGCACCTCGCGCTCCCGCGGGGTGAGCGTGTCGAGCTTCTGATCCCGCGCCGGCCGCCGGCGCCTGGCGGTGACCTCGGTGATCAGCCGCCGTGTGATCGACGGTGCCAGCAACGCCTCACCCGCGGCCACGACGCGGACCGCTCGCACCAGCTCTTCGGCGGGCGCATCCTTCAGCAAGAATCCCGATGCCCCTATGCGCAGCGCCTCGTACACGTAGTCGTCGATGTCGAAGGTCGTCAGCATCAACACGCGCGTGGGCGGTTCGG
The DNA here is from genome assembly GCF_018132775.1 of Gordonia sp. SCSIO 19800. NCBI lineage: Bacteria > Bacillati > Actinomycetota > Actinomycetes > Mycobacteriales > Gordoniaceae > Gordonia > Gordonia sp. SCSIO 19800. The sequence continues at coordinate 3,555 of NZ_JAGRQM010000009.1, forward strand.
CAGACGACGCGAGGATCTGCTCCGCGGCCCACAGTCCGTCCTTGCGCGGCATCCGCACATCCATCAGCACGACGTCGGGACGCACCCGACGACACACCTCGACGGCCTCGACCCCGTCGGCGGCATCGCCGAGGACCGAGAGGTCGGGTTGCGCGGCGAGCAGCGCCGAAAAGCCCTGACGCACCATGGCCTGGTCATCTGCGATGACTACGGTGATCGGCACGCCGTCACGCTACCGTCGTCGTGACGACGGCTCACCGGAACCCGTGGAGGTCACGATCGGCTCGGGCACGACGACGTCCCGGCGCGGCGTCGCCGGGATGCGAGCGCGTACCGCGAACCCGCCGGTCGATGTGGGGGCGGCGACCAGCGAACCACCCACCGCCTGAGCGCGATCGATCATCCCGGGGATACCCACTCCGCTCCCGCCGATCTGCAATGGTTCAGCGGTCGCGGCCGTGTTGACCACGGCGACGTCGACGAGATCATCGTCCCCGCGCCTCACCTCGACGTCCACGCGCCCGCCGGGGGCGTGCCGGGTGGCATTGGCCAGCGACTCCTGCACGATCCGATAGATCACCAGCGCGGCCGATTCACCGACGTCGTCGGCGTCGATGGCCAGGTTCAGCACGACCTCGGCACCCGCGCGGCGTGTCTCGGTGACCAGCGAATCGAGTTCGGCCAAACCGGGATTGGGTGCCGCCGAAGCATCCGCACCCTCGACGCGCAGGACCCCGAGCAACTGCCGGACCTCGTCGAGGGACGTACGTGCCGCCTCCGCAATGGCGTCGAATTCCGCTGCGGCAGAAGGGCTCACATCCGGCAGGCGATATCTGGCGGTCTGTGACATCACCACCACCATCGACATCCGGTGCGCGACCACATCGTGCAGGTCCCGGGCGATGCGCGCCCGCTCCTGGAGTACGGCCGCCTCGGCTTCGGCGGCCTCGGTCTGCTCGGTGCGCACCGCCAACTGCCGGCGCGAAGCCATCAGTCCGCGCAGCAACGCGACCACGACCGCGAGCACCGAGATCCCGAAGACCCACCCGACGCGCGCGGTCGGTTGCACGGCGAAGGCGATGACGATCGACGTCGAGACCCAGACCACCGGAATCCATCGCAGCGGGCACTTGAGGAAGGCCATGAACGTGAGGACCAGCAGTTCGATCAGGTGGGTGACCTGGATCGTCAGCTCCCACCCGCCCCGGGTCGGGACGACGATGCCGATGAGTTGGGCAGAGACCACCGAGATCGCCCACCCCAGCAACGGGGCCGACCACGCGAGGGCGATCGGCAGGGCCGCGAAGGCAGCGACCACGGGTAGCACGAACACCGGCATCGAGTGGGTGATCGGCAGCGTCGGCCAGGCGACCGAGTACATGACCAGCGCCACGAACAGGAAGAACCAGTTGAGGCGCGACGAGAAGTAGTGGCGCACCGCGGGGTCCTGGGCCACCGGGGCGGTCGAGGCCCATTCGAGTGAGGACGCCCCCACCGCGCGGAGCTTCTTGCGGTATCCGAACATGCCCTCACCCTAGGCTCGCCGACCGCTCGAAGACCTCATACTTCCGAGGGAGACGACCCGCTACCGTCGTAGCGTTTCGGCGCCGACGAACCGGCCTGGGGACGACCGCGGCCGGTCCCGCGGAGCGATGTGCCGGCCGAATCCGGACTCATAGCGTCGATGCTCATGACCGGATCAGAGAACATCCGAAAGCTTCCGTCGGACAACGTCTTACACCAGCACCGCGATCTCTCCGCAACCACTCGCCGACGACGGTCGCGGTGGTGGGCGGCGATGCTCACCCTGGCCGTACTCGTCACCGGCCAGTGGGTCTCGACCGCACACGCCGTCGCAGGCCCGCTCCTCGCAGCACCGAGCCCGGCGGTGACGGCGCCGGCGGCCGATGCGACCAATCCCTACGCGGCCGTGGTCGTCGCCCTCGTGGGACCGCACCCGGCCACCGCACTGGCGTCCCTTCCGCCGTCCTTCGTCGTGGCGCAGGGGTACTCCCCGCGGATCGTCGACGGATACCCGATCGACCCGGATGGGGACTGCTCGTCGCCGGTTCCGTTGCCACCGCACTTCACCCCGCTGTGCCGCACCCACGATCTCGGCTACGACCTGTTGCGGGCGGCGCAGCGAAACGGCAAACCGCTCGGAGCGTGGGCCCGGATCGCGCTGGACCGCATGCTGATCGACCGGATGTACGCGTCCTGCCGGACGCCTGCGTGCACGACAGCCGCGCATGGCGCTCGGATCGGGTTGGCGTGGAACACGTGGCGGCAGTACGGCGGTCCCCCGGCCCGGGGCGAGTCGTTGTCGGCCTTGGTCCGCACGACCGTCGAGCGCGCCCTGGTCGATCCCGACGAGCGCGAGGTGCGGCGATGACGAAGTACCGAGACGCCCGTTGGCTGCGTGACGGCCCGTTCCGATCGTGGCCGCATCCCGCGATCAGTGTCGCGGTGACCCTCGGTTACCTCATGGCGGTCTATCCGGGCACGCTGCCCCGGGACGCGACGACGACCGCGATCGTGACAGCGGCATTCGGCGCCCTGGGTGCGATCATCGGGATGATCGTCGCCCGGCGCAGCCGGCGACAGCCGGACGACCAGGCACGGCGCGTCGTGTTCTGCTCCTGCCTGGTGATCCTCGGATGCGCGGTCGGCGTGGCGGTCTGGTGGCAGAACCTCATCCGTGCGGCGGTCGACGTCGCCCCCGTCGGGCTCGGGTGGGGCGCGGCGGCCACGATCCCGCCGGCCGTCATCGTCCTGGCGATCGTCGCCGTCCCGCGCAGCTGCGCTCTGCTCGCGGCCGGCGCAGTCGCCCTCACTGCGGGACTGCTGGCACCCGCCGACGCCGGCGCCGACGAACAGCCGGTGCCGGCGTCGTCGACGACGGTGGCGACGCATTCGGACGTCCTGGCCCGCGGGGAGCTGAGCACCGATGGATTCGACCGCGCCGCTGCACAACTCGTGCGGACGTGGGCGCGTTCGGGCGGACTGTCGACGCGGGCGGTTGTCGTTGCCGTGCCGACCGGATCGGGATGGGTCGACCCGGCAGCGGTCGACGGTTTCGAGAGCCGGTTCGCCGGCGACGTCCGGGTTCTCGCACTCCCCTACGACGACGTGCCGTCGTGGCAGGCCTTCGTGTCCGACCGCTCCCGATCGGCGGACTCGGCGATCGCGGTGGTGTCGGCACTGGCGGCCGTCCTCGACGGTGTTCCCGACCGCGAACGTCCGCGGGTGATCCTCTACGGGCAGAGTCTCGGTGCCGTGGGCGCCGACGCCGCCCGGGTATGGCTGGAGAACGAGCGCCCCGCTCTGCTCGACGAGACCGTGCTGGTCGCGCCGCCGGCGGGCACCGTCGCTCCGGATTCCCGCACCTCGCGAACGGTTCTCGCCAATTCCAGCGACCCCGTCGTGCGCTGGTCACCCGCCGGACTGTGGAGGCCGCACCGCGCGACCGAGGACACCCACATCCGCGGTCCGCGGGTCCCGTCGGCGCCGTGGCTACCCGTGGTCAGTTTCGTACAGACGAGCATCGACCTTCTCGGCGCACTCGACGGTGCGGCCGGGGTCGGCCACCGGTATGGGTCGGAACAGTCCGGACCGCCGCAGCCGATGCGGAACTGACGGCCCGCGGCGGCGTGCACCGAGGACGGCACGCCGCCCCGGTCGTCAGACGATCGGCCCCCGAGCCGCTTCGTACGACGCTCCCACGCGGTACAGCCGGTCGTCGGCCAGGGCGGGCGCCATGATCTGCAGCCCGACGGGCATGCCGTCGTCGACCGACAGCCCCGACGGCACCGACATCGACCCGATGCCGGCGAGGTTCACCGGCAGCGTGCACAGGTCGAACAGGTACATCGCGAGCGGGTCGTCGACCTTCTCCCCGATCGGGAACGCGGTGGTCGGCGTGGTCGGCGAGATGAGCACGTCGACCTTCTCGAAGGCGGTGGCGAAGTCACGCGCGATCAGGGTGCGCACCTTCTGCGCCTGACCGTAGTAGGCGTCGTAGTAGCCCGAGGACAACGCGTAGGTCCCGATCATGATGCGGCGCTTGACCTCTGGACCGAATCCCTGCTCCCGGGACAGAGCCATGACCTCATCGGCCGAATGCGAGCCGTCGTCGCCGACCCGCAGTCCGTAGCGCATCGCGTCGAACCGCGCGAGGTTCGACGACACCTCCGACGGGAGGATGAGGTAGTAGGCGCCCAGCGCGTAGGTGAAGTGCGGACAGCTGACCTCGACCACCTCGGCGCCGCGCTCCTCGAGGAGCTTGACGGCCTGGTGGAAAGAGTCGAGCACGCCGGACTGGTAGCCCTCGCCCTGCAGTTCGGTGACGACACCGATCCGGACGCCGGCGAGATCCCGCTCGGCCCCTTCGCGGGCGGCCGAGACGACGTCGGGCACCGGCACATCGATCGAGGTCGAGTCCCGCGGGTCGTGCCCGGCGATGATCTCGTGCAGCATCGCGGTGTCGAGGACGGTACGGCCACACGGGCCGCCCTGGTCGAGCGACGAGGCGCACGCCACGAGCCCGTAGCGCGAGACCGTGCCGTACGTGGGCTTGACGCCGACCGTCGCGGTGACCGCGGCCGGCTGCCGGATCGAGCCCCCGGTGTCGGTACCGATCGCCAGCGGGGCCTGGTACGAGGCCAGCGCGGCGGCGCTGCCACCCCCCGAACCACCCGGGATCTTGCTGGGATCCCACGGGTTCCGGGTGAGCTGGTAGGCGGAGTTCTCGGTCGAGCTGCCCATCGCGAACTCGTCCATGTTGGTCTTGCCCAGGATCGGGATGCCCGCGGCGCGCAGGCGTGCGGTGACCGTGGCGTCGTAGGGCGGAACCCAACCCTCGAGAATCTTGGAGCCGCACGTGGTGGGTGCGTCGGTGGTGGTGAAGACGTCCTTGAGGGCGATCGGTACACCCGCGAGGGCCGACGGGGCGTCCCCGGCGGCGATCGCGTCGTCGGCGGCCTTCGCGGCGACCAGCGCTTCGGCGCCACTGACGTGGAGGAACGCGCCGAGTTGGTCGTCGATCTCGGCGATGCGGTCGAGGTGGGCCTGGGTGACCTCCACCGAGCTGACCTCGCGGGCACCGATCCGGGTGGCGAGTTCGGCGGCGGACAATCCGGTCAGATCACCGTCGGGACGCGGCGCGGCGACATGGGATCCGGGGGCGCTGGAATCGGGACTCACTGCTCTTCTCCCAGGATCTGCGGAACCGCGAAACGGTCCTGCTCGACGGCCGGTGCACCGGACAGCGCGGCGTCGGTCGTCAGCCCCGGGACGACGACATCGGGGCGCAGCACATTCGCCAGTTCGGCCGGGTGGGCCGTGCCGGGCACGTCGTCGGCGGCCACTTCCGACACCGACGCGACGTGGGTCAGGATCGAGTCCAGCTGCTCGGCGTAGACATCGAGTTCGTCCTCGCTCAACGCCAGGCGCGACAGACGCGCCAGATGCGCGACTTCGTTGCGCGATATGGACTTCGGTTCGCCAGCCACCGCAGCGTCCTTCCTTCCATCACTGTTCGTTCGGGTCTCGTCGTCCCCGCCGCGTCGTCGACCGATGTCGTGTCGGCGTCTGGGCGACGTCTCCAGACTATGGGAACCCGCGACGACCGCTTCCCCCAGCCACCGGTTGGCAGCCGTGCACTGCGCGCCGCGCGCGCGTGGGTGCGAGAATGTCGCACGTGTCCTACCTGTTGCGGGTCTATCTCGAAGACCGGCCGGGCAGCCTCGGCGTGCTCGCCGTGCAGCTCGGCTCGGTCGGCGCAGACATCCTGTCCCTCGAGGTCGTCGAGCGCGGCAACGGTTACGCCGTGGACGACCTCGTCGTCGAGGTGGCGCCCGGGGCGCTGCCCGACAGCCTGATCACCGCGGCCGAGAAGGTCAACGGCGTCCGTGTCGACTCGATCCGCCCCTACTCGGGCGTGCTGGACACCCATCGTGAACTCGAGTTGGTCGATCAGGTGGCCACTGCCGGACGTGACCGGTTGCAGATCCTGGTGGACAACGCGCCCCGCGTCCTGCGCGTCTCCTGGGCGATGGTGGTCACACCGGCCAGCGGCGGCGTGCTGCAGCTCTTCGGCTCGTCCGGCGCCCCGGAGACCCCGCTGACCAGGGCGGACTGGCTACCGCTCGAGAGAGCCGTCGAGCTGGACGCCGACGGCGACTGGGTGCCCGGTGCCTGGCAGGACATGGACACCCGTCTCGCGGCGGCTCCCCTGGGATCGGAGTCGAGGGCGATCCTGCTCGGACGCATCGGCGGACCGGACTTCCGGCCGTCGGAGGTCGCCCGACTCGGTTATCTCGCCGGGATCGTCAGTACCGTGCTGCGCGCCGAGAGTTAGCCACAGCCGGTCGATCCGGAGGCATCATGGTCTGATGACGTCCATCACGTTGATACAGGGCGACATCACGACACAGTCGGTCGACGCGATCGTGAATGCCGCGAACTCCACACTGCTGGGCGGCGGCGGTGTCGACGGCGCGATCCACCGGCGGGGCGGCCCGGCGATCCTCGCCGAGTGCAAGGAGCTGCGGGCGGGCACCTACGAACGTGGACTACCTGTCGGCGAGGCCGTGGCCACCACGGCGGGAGACCTCGACGCACGTTGGGTCATCCACACGGTCGGACCGGTGCACTCCTACGACGAGGACCGCTCATCCCTGCTCGTCTCCTGCTACCGCGAGTCACTGCGCGTCGCAACCGAACTCGGTGCCACCACCATCGCCTTCCCGGCGATCTCGACCGGCGTCTACGGCTGGCCGATGAACGACGGCGCCCGCAAAGCGGTCGACACGGTGCGTGCCACGCTGCCGGAGACCTCGATCGAGGAGGTCCGTTTCGTCCTTTTCGACCAGCGTGCCTTCCGCGCGTTCGAGTCCGCTCTGGGCTGATCGACGGTCACTCGGGGCTGCCGGTCTCCAGCAACTTCTTGAACGCGTCCTCGTCGAGCACCGGCACGCCGAGCTGTTCGGCCTTGTCGGCCTTGGTGCCCGGCGAATCCCCCACCACCACGTAGTCGGTCTTCTTCGACACCGAACCCGACGCCTTGCCGCCGCGTTGCAGGATCGCCTCCTTGGCCCCGTCACGGGAGAAGTCCACCAGCGAACCCGTCACGACGATCGTCTTGCCCTCGAGGGTCCGCGGGATCGACTCGTCGCGCTCGTCTTCCATGGAAACGCCTGCGGCGCGCCACTTCTCGACGATGTCTCGATGCCAGTCGACGGTGAACCAGTCGTGGATCGACTGGGCGAGGGTCATTCCCAACCCCTCTACGCCGGCGAGCTGGTCGATGTCGGCGGCCTCGATGGCCTCGAGGGAACCGAATTCGGTGGCGAGGGCGCGGGCGGCGGTGGGCCCGACATGGCGGATCGACAGCCCGACCAGCACGCGCCACAGCGCCACGTCCTTGGCTTTGTCGAGGTTCGCCAGCAACCGCTTGCCGTTGGCCGAGAGCGCCCCCGCCTTGGTGGTGAACAGATCCGTGCGGATCAGGTCCTCGGCCGTCAGCGAGAAGAGGTCACCCTCGTTGGTGAGCACCCCCGCCGACAGCAGGGCCGACGCGGCCTCGTAGCCGAGCGCCTCGATGTCGAAAGAACCCCGACCGGCCAGGTGGAAGAGCCGCTCGCGCAACTGGGCCGGACAACTCTCCTGGTTCGGACAGCGGAGATCGGCGTCGCTCTCCTTCTCCGGCCGCAGCGGCGTCTCGCAGGCCGGGCACAGTTCGGGCATCTCGAACTCCACCTCGGTGCCGTCGCGGAGATCGACGACCGGCCCGAGGACTTCGGGGATCACGTCCCCCGCCTTGCGTATGGTGACGGTGTCACCGATCAGCACACCCTTGCGCTTGACCTCCGAACCGTTGTGCAGGGTCGCACGCGAGACCGTGGACCCGGCGACGAGCACGGGTTCGAGAACTGCGAAGGGTGTGACCCGGCCCGTGCGTCCGACGTTGACCTGGATGTCGGAGAGCTTGGTGGTGGCCTCCTCGGGCGGGTACTTGTAGGCGATCGCCCACCGCGGCGCCCGCGAGGTGGAACCGAGGCGGCGCTGCACCGTGACGTCGTCGACCTTGACCACGATGCCGTCGATCTCGTGCTCGACGTCGTGACGGTGCTCGCCCCAGTAGGCGATCTTGTCGATGATCTCGTCGGCGCCGGACACCTTGGTGGTGTGGGTCGACACCGGCAGACCCCAGGCCCCGAGCGCCAGGTAGGCGTCGTGCAACGACTCCGGTCGCCAGCCCTCCGTGTGCCCGATCCCGTGACAGATCATCCGCAGCTTGCGACGGGCCGTGACCTGCGGATTCTTCTGCCGCAGCGAGCCGGCGGCCGAGTTGCGCGGATTCGCGAACGGCGGCTTGCCCTCCGCCACGAGCGAGGCGTTGAGCGCCTCGAAGTCCTCCACCCGGAAGAAGACCTCGCCACGGACCTCGAGGACCTCGGGAATCGGGTACCCCGCAGACTCGGTCAGGCGCATCGGGATGTCGTCGATGGTGCGCGCGTTCAGTGAGACGTCCTCACCGGTGCGTCCGTCGCCACGGGTGACACCTCGTTCGAGAACCCCGTTCCGGTAGACCAGCGCCAGGGCCACGCCGTCGATCTTGAGCTCGCAGAGGAAGTCGGCCCGGGCGCCGGCGTCGGCGACCACGCGGTCGACCCAGGCGCGCATCTCGTCGTGGTCGAAGACGTTGTCCAGCGACATCATTCGCTCGAGGTGGTCCACCGGGGAGAACGCCGTGGAGAAGCCGCCCCCGACGAGCTTGGTGGGTGAGTCGGCGGCCGCGAGTTCGGGATACGCATCCTCGAGCGCCTGCAGGCGTCGGAGGAGCAGATCGAACTCGCCGTCGGTGATGACCGGCGCGTCCTTCACGTAGTAGCGGAACTGGTGCTCGCGGATCTCCTCGGCGAGTGCGGTCCACTCCTCACGCAGGTCCGCCTCCGGCCCCGACTGCTCGGTGACCGGCTGACCCGACTCCGTTGTATCTGCCACGTTCCGAGGGTATCGGAGTGGTGGGACAGACCCAGCTCGTCAACCGATGCCTCGTTCGCGCGGTACTGCTCCCCTTTCGCTGATGAGATCCGATCAGCGGGACGGAGACGGGGCCGCGGGAGTTTCCGCGCCGACGATCACAACGGACCGAGCTTCGCCACCGACCGTTTGGGTGCGATCTGGCGGTAACTCGTGTCGAGGAGTTCGGCGACCTCGTCCCAGTCGGTCTCGTCGTCGAGGATCAGCCCCACCCAGCCGGCCGGCCCGAGGTAGGCGGGCAGGAAGAACCGCGGATCGTCCAGCAGCGCGGGCCGCTCGGAGTCGTCGGCGAGGACCGGGATCGATTGATCGTGACGCACCTTGCTGCCCTTGACGCCACCGCCGTAGTTGCCGAACATCTTGCCGCAGCGGAAGGTCGGGCGACCGTGCGCGACGACCTCGGTTGCGTCGGGCAGCGCGAGCGCGATCTCCCGTATGCGGCCCAGATAGGGATCCGCGTCGTCGAACATGATCGGGTGCGGCATACCGACGAGAATAGGTCCGCGACGTCGGACCCGCAGGGGTTTTCAGAGCGCGGAGGGATCGCTGCCGAGCAGCTGACCGGCCTCCGCGGTGATCGCCAAGGCCGTCGTGGCCCACTTCGCCGACGCGCCGGCCAGACCACAGGTCGGCGTCACGATCACGTTGTCCGACAACACTTTGCGGTCCAGCCCGATGCGGTCGGTCAGCGCGGCGAGTTCGGTCGCCACGTGTTCGGCGGCCAGCGGACGATCGGGCGCGGTCGACGGCACACGACCTGCGAGCAGGACGCCGCCGCGGTCGACGAGCATCCCGATCCCGTCGAGATCGGTCGCCGACGGTGTGGTGATGTCGATCGAATACGCAACCCCGGGAAGATGTTCGAGGAGGTCCCACCGCGGTGTGCCGCAATCGTGCACGACCACCGGGACGCCGACGTGGTCGACGAGTTCGGTGAGTGCGCGAGCCACCTCGACCGCCGGTATCGCCCGGATGGGGTCGAAGCGGGTCAGTGGCTTCACCGTGCCGTCGATGACCTGGCCGACCATCGGCTCGTCGATCTGGACCACCACGCGCGCACCAAGTCGGCGTTCCACCTCGGCGACGTGCTCGCGCACACCCTCCGCCGTCGACTCGACGATGTCGCGGACGGCTCCGTGGTCTTTCAGGACTCGTTGCCCGTTCGTCAGCTCGACAGATGCCGAGGTGGTGAACGGACCGGCCACCTGCACCTTGAAGGTGCGGCCGGTACCGATGAAACCCGCTGTCTCCCAGAGTTCCTCGACGACGTCGAGGTCCTCGGCAAGCAGGTCCGCGGCGCGTCGGGCCAGGCGGGAGTGGCGTTGCGCCAGCCGGTAACCCCATGTCGCGGTGTCCATCGGCAGGTCGACGAGGATCGCCGCCATCCGGCCGATCAGATCCGCACCGATACCTCGCGCGGGCAGTTCGACGAGGTGAGCGAGATCGAGTTCCCCGTTCACCACCGCGGCGGCCGCACGTGCGTCGGTGCCGGGCATCGACCCCACGCCGGTGCCCACTCCGGTGGGCAGTGCCGCTCCGGTCACCGAGATGCGACGACAGTCGGCTGCGATGAGGTGGTGGCGATGCGTCCGCACCCGACGACCTGGTCGCCGCGTCGGGCATCGGGCAGGTACAGCACCGCGGCCTGACCGCGGGCGACGCCGGTGAGCGGCTCCTGCAGCGCGATGTCGATGGCGGGTTCACCGTCGATCGTGGTGGCGGTCGCGCGCACCGGCGCGAGCCCGCCGTGGGCTCGGACCTGCACCATCGCGTCGAAGGGTTCGTCCGGAGTGACGCCGGAGGTCCACACCGCGCGCGTCGCGGTGATGCCCCAGACCTGCAGGTCGGCAGCCGTCCCGACCGTCACCGTCCCCGAACCCGGGTCGATCTCGGTGACATAGCGGGGCTTGCCATCGGCGGCCGGCGCCTCGACCCCCAGGCCCTTGCGCTGCCCGATGGTGAAACCGTGGACCCCGTCGTGCTCGGCGAGGCGCTCGCCCGACGTCGCGTCCACGATCGCGCCCGGCCGGACGCCGATGCGGGCGCCGAGGAACGCGCGGGTATCGCCGCTCGGGATGAAGCAGATGTCGTGGGAGTCCGGCTTGTCCGCGACGGCCAGGCCGCGCCGGGCCGCCTCGGCCCGGATCTCGGACTTCGGAGTGTCACCGATCGGGAACATCGCCCGCGACAGCTGATCACGCGTCAGCACGGCCAGCACATACGACTGGTCCTTGTCGGCGTCGACCGCTCGTCGTAACTCGCCGTCGGTCAGTTGCGCGTAGTGACCGGTGGCCAGCGCGTCGAAGCCGAGCGCCATCGCCTTGTCGGCGAGGGCCGCGAACTTGATCTTCTCGTTGCACGTCAGACACGGGTTCGGGGTGCGTCCGGCCGCGTAGGCCTCGACGAACTCGTCGATCACATCGTCCTTGAACCGGTCGGCGAAATCCCACACGTAGAACGGGATTCCGAGGACATCGGCGGCGCGGCGGGCGTCGGAGGCGTCCTCGCGCGAGCAGCATCCGCGCGAACCGGTGCGCAGCGCACCCGGAGCCGTCGACAACGCCAGATGAACTCCGACCACCTCGTGACCGGCCTCGACCGCCCGGGCCGCGGCAACCGCCGAGTCGACGCCGCCGCTCATCGCTGCCAATACGCGCATCAGGAGATCCTTCCGCCGGGGACCGAGACCAGTCCGGCCGCCCGCGCCCGGTCGACGACCTCGTCGATGACCGCGGCGACCGCGTCGATGTCGGCCTCGGTGGTGGTGTGGCCGAGGGAGAACCGCAGCGACGACCGCGCGTCGGCCATGTCCAGACCCATCGCCAGGAGGACATGGCTGGCCTGGGCGACCCCGGCGGTGCAGGCCGATCCGGTGGAACACTCGACGCCCTTGGCGTCGAGAAGCATGAGCAGCGAGTCACCCTCACAACCGGCGAACGACACGTGCACGTTCCCCGGGAGGCGACGATCGCCGTCGGCACCGTTGCGCACCGTTCCGTCGACGCCGAGGAGGACGTCGGTCAGCCGGGTCTGCAGGGCGCGGACGTGCGCGGTGTTCTCGTCGAGGTGCTCGACGCACCACGACAGTGCCGCGGCCATCCCGGCCGCACCGGCGACGTCCTGCGTTCCCGAGCGCACGTCGCGTTCGTGGCCGCCGCCGTGCAGCAGCGGCACGCATCCGACGTCGCGACCCAGCAGCAGGGCACCGACACCCTGCGGGCCGCCGAACTTGTGGGCGGTCAGGCTGAGCGCCGAGAGGCCGCTCGCGGCGAAATCGACCGGCAGATGGCCGACGGCCTGGATCGCGTCGGAATGCACCGGGACGCCGAATTCGGACCCGACCGCGGCGAGCTCGGCGATCGGCTGGATCGTGCCGACCTCGTTGTTGGCCCACATCAGCGAGATGAGAGCGGTCTCGGCAGCGTGCTCCTCGAGCTCCGCGCGCAGGTCGGCGGGCGAGACGACACCGTCGGCGTCGACCGGGAGCAGGACGAGCTCGGCTCCGGCCTGCTCGGCCAGCCACTGCGCGGGGTCGAGGACGGCGTGATGTTCGATCGCCGAGGTGATGATCCGGCGACGGCGGGGATCGGCGTTCCGCTGTGCCCAGTAGATCCCCTTGACCGCCAGGTTGTCGGCCTCGGTGCCGCCGCCGGTGAAGACGACCTCGGAGGGCCGGGCACCGACCGCCGCGGCGATGGCCTCGCGCGCCTCCTCGAGCCGACGACGTGCGGTGCGACCGGATCCGTGCAGCGACGAGGCGTTACCCGGCTGCGCGAAGACGGCCGTCATCGCCTCGACGGCTTCGGGCAGCATCTGCGTCGAAGCGGCGTGGTCGAGGTAGACAGGCGCCTTCACGGGCGGTCGGCTTGGCACGGGCATCGCTAGCAAGGATAAACGCGCGTAGGTCGCCGACAAATTCCGCGATCGGACGCGGAACGACAGCCCGCCTCAGACCCGCTCGAGGTAGAAGTACAAGTGACGGCCGTCGATGACTCCGCCTTTGCCGTTCATGATCCCCATCACCGTGGTGTCGTCGACGCGCTTGAAGTGGTCGATGACCGGCTGACCGTCGTAGACCATCGATGCGGTGATCTCGCCGCGGAACTCGATCGCCCACAGGCTGGCCTCGCCCTTGCCGAGTGTGGTGTTGGAGTAGAGGTTGCCGTTCTCGTCGCGGCACACCAGCGGTTGGACGTCGCTGCGTGAGGTGAACGTCTTGCCGAACCAGTTGGCCTTGGCGAGCGCGCCGTTGATCGCGTGCCCGGTGGTGAACTCGCCGCCCTTCCATGCGCCGAGCATCTCCTCGGGCCGCAGCGGCGACAGTCCCGCCCACACGGTGTCGAGGTCGGCGTCGTCAACTCGGCCGTCGACGTCCCGGAGTTCGAAGAACTTGGCGCGCGCGGCTTCTCGGGTCTGAGTGGACGTCATCGTCGGCCTCCTGGGGGTACGCGGTTGATCGTCCGCAGAGCTGCGGACGGCTACCGGAAAACCTATATCAGGGAACGGGTGATGTCACTTTCCGCGGCCGGGAACCGCCCCGCCACGACGCGCTCACACCGACGCGCCAGCTCGCGACGATCTGCGCCGGGTTCCTCGGGCGGGTGGATGACCATCGTGACGACGAGACCACGCGCCCGCAGGACCCGCCGCAGCGTGTCGGCGGGGGTGTCGGCGCCGATGAAACTCGGTGCCGTCGCGGTGGTCCCGTCGCTGCCGACGAAACGCAACCTCACCGGCACGACCGGCACGTCCGCATCGATCGCGGCCTGGAAGAACGCGGGTCGGAATGCACCGGCCGAGCGGCCGCAGTACGTGGTGCCCTCGGGGAACACGATCACCGACGAGTCGCGGTGCAGCCGCCCGGCCACGTCGCCGACCGTCCCCGGCAGACCGCGGAGTGTGCCGCGGTCGACGGCGATGACGCCGAACCGGCGCGCGAGGGACGACACCACCGGCATCCCGACGACATCGGATTTGGCCACCACGTCAGCAGGGCTGATCAGCGCGAGCGCCAAGACATCGAGGAACGAGATGTGGTTGGCGACCACGAGTCCGGCGCGGGTCGGGCCACAGCGCCGGTCCTCGACGCGGACGGCGATGCCCAGGGCCGCCAGCAGTGCACCCGACGCGGATCGACGCAGGGGACGCGGCGGACGACGACGCAGCCGCGCCACCGCCCCGGTGGTCAGCGCCGCCCAGACGATCCACACCACGACCACGACGAGTCGGCACAGACGCCACGCGACGATCGTCGCGCCGAAGACCGCGTCGAACCGCCCGGCCCGCGGTGCACCGATGCAACCGTCGCCACAGATGCTGATCGGGAACCACGGGTGCGCGAGCGCGCCGGCCGGGCGGGCAGGCGGACACGCGGCGTGTTCGCGTCGGGGACGCTCGGAGCGAGGTCCGACCGGACCGACCAGCAGGGCGGTCATCGTGCCGCGCCCCCGGGCTCCGGCGTGGCATCCGCGCGGGCCGAACCCAGCCGTCGGGCACTCGATCGCAGCCGGTCGAGGTATCGCTTGTTGGCCCCTTCGCGGTCGAGCAGGGTCAGGAAGTCCGCGACGTCGAAGACGTCGTCGACCGCCGGCTCCCCACAGATGCGGGCGCCGAGGCGGAGGTATCCACGCATCAGCGCCGGCATCGCGACCGTGTCGGACGGCACGATGTCGTCGAGCAGGCGTCCGCCGATGCGCGCCGGCGCCAGCGGGTGTGCACGGCGCTCGGGGTCCTGGTGGTCGTCGCGCAGACGGTCGCGCAGGGCGCGCAGCGACGACCCCGGCAGCCATTCACCCGGCGTGTGCAGGGGCACCGACACACAGCCCATCAGGTATCGCAGGTCGGCGTCGTCCATGTACTGCAGCAGCGCCGCCCACATCAGCGCGGTGACCGACCCGTCGCGGTACTCGGAGTGGACACACGCCCGACCCAATTCGACGGTGGCGGAGACGATGTCGTTCATCTCGCGGAGGTCGAACTCGGTGGCCGAGTACCAGCCGCCGGCGGCGATCGCCCGCGCCGGGGAGAGCAGGCGCGCACACCCGACGACCCCGTCGTCGGTGTGGCGGACGATGAGGTGCTCGCAGAAGGCGTCGAACCGGTCGGCATCCCGTCCGGTGACCGCGTCACCGATGCGGTTGGAGAAGCCGGGCTCGTCGGCGAAGACGCGATACCGCAGTTCCTGGGCGGCGACGATGTCGGCGGGCTCGTCGGACACGAGGACCCGGATGGGTCCCGCGGTGAGCAGGATCGTCGGCACGGCCCGCGAGAACCGAGCGCGCGCGACATGGCTGGTGCGGACTGGCGACTGCATGGCGTTCATGACTCGAATGAAAACGAGACCGGGCATCGGCGGGACCACCGCAGCGTGTCGTGTCGGTGCGGGTTCGATGAACTCGGGCCGCCACCGGATGAACAGGCCTCGCCACGGCCACCTGCGGGTGAACGACCCCCGAACGCACGGTGACCCCCGACGGGGAGTCGGGGGTCACCGGGTTCTGCAGTTGATCAGTTCATGATCACTTGCGCTTCTTGACCTCTTCGGTCAGCTGCGGAGCGACGTTGAACAGATCGCCGACGACGCCGTAGTCGGCGATCTCGAAGATCGGGGCCTCTTCGTCCTTGTTGACGGCCACGATCGTCTTCGAGGTCTGCATGCCGGCGCGGTGCTGGATGGCGCCCGAGATGCCCAGGGCGACGTACAGCTGCGGCGACACGGTCTTACCGGTCTGACCGACCTGGAACTGACCGGGGTAGTAACCGGAGTCGACCGCCGCGCGCGAAGCGCCCACGGCGGCACCGAGCACGTCGGCGAGTTCTTCGACGACGGAGAACTTCTCGGCGCTGCCAACACCGCGACCACCCGAGACGACGATCGACGCCTCGGTCAGTTCGGGACGATCGCCGCCCACGTTCGGCTCGACCTTGGTGATCTTGACCGCGCCCTCTTCCTGAGCCGGGACCTCGACGTCGACACGCTCACCGGCGCCGGCCTGCGGCGCGGCCTCGACGCCACCGGGGCGGATCGAGAAGACCGGGACCTCGCCCTTGGCCTGGGCGTCGACGGTGTAGGCGCCACCGAAGATGGAGTGGATGCCCACGCCGCCTTCCTTGACGTCGACGATGTCGGCCAGGACGCCCGAGCCGAGGCGCACGGCCAAGCGGCCGGCGATCTCCTTGCCGTCGGCGGTGGCCGCGACGAGGATGCCGGCCGGCGAGGCGGTCTCGGCGATCGAGGCCAGCACGTCGACCTGCGGGGTGATGAGGTAACTACCCGCATCGTCGGACTCGGCGACGTAGATCTTCTCCGCGCCGGCCTCCTTGAGTCCGTCGAGGATGCCGTCGGCCGAGCCGGGCTTGCCGACGACGACCGCCGACGGGGTGCCGAGTGCGCGGGCGGCGGTGATGAGCTCGCTGGTGACCTTCTTCAGGGCGCCTTCGGCGTCCTGTTCCACGAGAACGAGTACTTCTGCCATGGTGGTTTTCTCCTGAATGTCTGGGGGTTCGCCGGTGGTCTGCGTGGAGAAGGTCAGATGATCTTCTGGCCGACCAGGTACTCGGCGACCTTGGTGCCGCCGTCGCCTTCGTCGGTGACGCGCTCGCCCGCGGTCTTCGGCGGCTTCGGGGTGTTCGCCGTCACGACCGAGCCGGCGTTCTCCAGGCCCACATCGCTTGCCTCGACGTCGATCTCGGCGAGGGTCAGGACGGTGACCTCCTTCTTCTTGGCGGCCATGATGCCCTTGAAGGAGGGGAAGCGCGGTTCGTTGATCTTCTCGTTCACGCTGACGATGGCCGGCAGGCTGGCCTCGACGTGGAAGATGCCGTCGTCGGTCTCCCGCTCGCCCTTGAGGGTCTCGCCCTCCAGGGTCAGCTTGCGCAGGTGGGTCAGGTGCGGGAGCTCGAGGTACTCGGCGATCATGGCCGGGATGGCGCCGACGCGACCGTCGGTGGCCTCGTTGCCGGCGATGACCAGCTCGACACCCTCGACCGTGCCGAGCGCCCGGGCCAGCACGTAGGCGGTCTGGACCGCGTCCGAGCCGTGCATGAGGTCGTCCTTGATGTGGATCGCCTTGTCGGCGCCCATGGACAGGGCCTTGCGGATGGCGTCGGTGGCGCGCTCGGGACCCGCCGTCAGGATGGTGACCTCACCGCCGTCGGCCTCCTTGATCTTCAGCGCTTCCTCGACGGCGCGCTCGTTGATCTCGTCCAGGACGGCGTCGGCGGCCTCACGGTCCAGGGTGTAGTCGTCGTCGGACAACTTGCGCTCGGACCATGTGTCGGGAACCTGCTTGATCAGTACGACAATGTTTGTCATGGGTCTACGTCGACCTCCTGCATCGGGTTCGGCAACTTACCGGCGGGTAAGGCCATGGGTCCCCACCACTTTAGCGTCTCCTATGTTTCCACTAAACATCGACTACCTCACACAATGCACGCTACCGTTCGCTCGCTCGGTACGACGGCCCCGGCGGTCCCCGGGGCATGCCCTACTCTCTGTCAGATGACTGACGCAGACCTCGGATCGTCGCGCGGGACGGCAACCACTGGTCTCGAGGCGCTCGACACCGACCAGCAATTGGCGCTGACCGGCGAGCGGACGGTCCCGGGGATTCCCGCCGAGAACTACTGGTTCCGGCGCCACGAGATCGCCTACCGCCACATCGCCGACCGGTGCGCGGGCCACGACGTCCTCGAAGCCGGCTCCGGTGAGGGGTACGGCGCCGCGATGATCGCCGACGCCGGGGCGTCGTCGGTGGTCTGCGTCGACTACGACGCCGCCGCGGTCGAACACACCCGACGCCGCTATCCCCAGCTCGTCGTCCACCAGGGCAACCTCGTCGACCTCCCCCTCGCCGACGCCTCGGTCGACATCGTGGTCAACTTCCAGGTCATCGAACACCTCTGGGATCAGCCGCGATTCGTCGCCGAATGCCATCGCGTGCTGCGTCCGGGCGGGGTCCTGGTCATGTCGACGCCCAACCGCATCACCTTCTCCCCCGGTCGCGACACACCGCTCAACCCCTTCCACACTCGTGAGCTCGACGCGGCCGAACTCACCGAACTGCTTCTCGACGGCGGCTTCGTGATCGACGCGATGTGGGGAGTCGTGCACGGACCGCGCCTTCGCGCCCTGGACACCAAATGGGGCGGTTCGCTCATCGACGCCCAGATCGAGCGTGCGCTCGCCGGCGTGCCCTGGCCGGACGAGCTGGCCGCGGATGTCGCCGGCGTGGTCGCCGCAGATTTCGACGTCGTCGATTCCGGCGTGTACGACATCGACGACTCGCTCGACCTGTTCGCCGTCGCGTTGCGGGGCTGAGGGTGACCACCCGCACCGAACCCGTCGCGGGCCAGTTCACGCTGGTCCTGCACTCGCATCTGCCGTGGCTGGCCAATCACGGACGTTGGCCGGTCGGCGAGGAATGGCTGTATCAGTCGTGGGCCGCGTCGTACCTGCCGCTGTTCGACATGCTCGAGCGGCTGGCCGCCGACGGTTTCACCGACCAGCTCTCCCTCGGGATCACGCCGGTGCTGGCCGCGCAGCTCGACGATCCGCACTGTACGTCGTCGATGTACGAGTGGCTCGCCGACTGGCAGCTCCGGGCCACGCAAGCGGCGATGTCCCGCGACGCCGACCGAGCCGCGGCGGGCCGCCGTGAGTACCTCGACGCCCAGCGCGCGCTGGACACCTTTGCCTCCCGATGGCGTCACGGCGCGTCGCCACTGATCCGCGGACTGGCCTCGAGCGGTGTCGTCGAGATCCTGGGCGGCCCCCTGGCCCACCCGTTCGCACCGCTGCTCGACCCGCGACTGCGCCGGTTCTCGCTGACCGAGGGGCTCGCGGACGCCCATGCCCGGTGGGGTGTCGACCCGACCGGGATCTGGGCACCCGAGTGCGCCTTCGCGCCGGGGATGGAAACGGAGTACGACCGCGCGGGCGTGCGCCACTTCATGGTCGACGGGCCCGCCTTGCACGGCGACACCGCGCTGGGACGCCCCGTCGGCGACAGCGCCGTCGTCGCCTACGGACGTGACCTGACGGTGAGCTATCGCGTCTGGTCGCCGAAGTCGGGCTATCCGGGTCATGGCGCCTATCGGGATTTCCACACCTACGACCACGAGACCGGGCTCAAGCGATTCCGGGTCACCGGCCGGACCGTGTCCGGGCAGGACAAGAAGCCCTACGACCCGGCTCGCGTCGACGCGGTTGTCGACCGGCACGTCGAGGACTTCGTCGCGCATGTGCGGCAGCGTCTGGTCGACGAGTCCGCGCGGATCGGCCGGCCTGCGCTGGTGGTCGCCGCGTTCGACACCGAATTGTTCGGGCACTGGTGGCATGAGGGCCCGGTCTGGCTGGAACGGGTGCTGCGACGTCTGCCCGAGGTCGGGGTCACCGTCGGGACACTCGCGGGCGCAACGCAGGCCGGGCTCGTCGGCGCTCCCATCGACCTCCCCAGGTCGTCGTGGGGGTCGGGTAAGGACTGGCGGGTGTGGAACGGCCCGGCCGTGCAGCACCTGGTCGACCTGAACGCCGAGGTCACCGAGACGGCGCTCGACGCGGTCGCCAAGCTGCGGCAACACGGGAGTGCACGCAGCCGGGTCGCCGATCAGATCGTGCGCGAGGCGCTGCTGACCGTGTCCTCGGACTGGCCGTTCATGGTGTCGAAGGACACCGCGGCGCAGTACGCTGTGTCGCGAGCTCACACGCATGCGCATGCCACCCGCGAGATCAGCGACGCGGCGATGCGGGGCCGCGACGACGCAGCCGAGACGCTCGCCGCCGCCTGGGCGCGTGCCGACAATCTCTTTCCCGCACTCGATGCGCGCCGGCTGCACACGGCTCTGACCGCCGACCGGGTCGGCGTCGAGGGGGGAATCCGATGAAGGTGTTGTTCGTGTCGTGGGAGTACCCGCCGGTGGTGGTGGGCGGACTCGGCCGGCATGTCCATCACCTCGCCACCGAGATGGCCGCCGCCGGACACGACGTGGTGGTGCTGACCCGGCGTCCGTCGGGGACCGATGCGGTGACTCATCCGACGACGGACACCGTCGTCGAAGGTGTCCGGGTTCTGGCCGTCGCCGAGGACCCGCCGGAGTTCGAGTTCGGGCAGGACATGATGGCCTGGACGCTGGCCATGGGGCATGCGTTCGTGCGGGCGGGACTTCGGATTCTGCACGGCGGCGCCGGGAGCGGAACGAGCGGGTCGCGATGGGTGCCGGAGGTCGTGCACGCGCATGATTGGCTGGTCGCCCACCCGGCCATCGCGCTGGCCGAATTCTTCGATGTGCCACTGGTTTCCACGATCCACGCGACGGAGGCCGGGCGGCACAGCGGCTGGGTGAGCGGTCGGACGAACCGGCAGGTGCATTCGGTCGAGTGGTGGCTGGTGTCCGAATCCGACGCTCTCATCACGTGTTCGGCGTCGATGCGCGACGAGGTGAACCGACTGTTCGGCTACGACGCCACCGACATCACGGTGATCCACAACGGCATCGACATCCGTACGTGGCCGTTCGCCGAACGCGCTCGGACGAGCGGTCCGGCCGAGCTGCTGTTCGCCGGTCGGCTCGAATACGAGAAGGGCGTGCAGGATCTGCTCGCGGCGCTCCCCCGGATCCGCCGCAGCCATCCGGGTACGACGCTGACGATCGCCGGTGACGGCACCCAGCGAGAATGGCTGATGGAGCAGGCGCGCAAGCATCGGGTCGGCAAGGCGGTGAGGTTCGTCGGCCCGGTCGACCACGCCGAGCTGGTGACGCTGATGCACCGCTGCGACGCCATCGTGCTACCGAGTCGCTACGAGCCGTTCGGGATCGTGGCGCTGGAGGCGGCGGCGACCGGCGTGCCCTTGATCGTGTCCACGGCCGGGGGTCTGGGTGAGGCGGTTCGCGAGCCGGACACCGGGCTGACGTTCGAGCCCGCGGATGTCGCCGGTCTGGCCGCGGCGGTCCGGGCCACGCTGTCCGATCCGGGCGCGGCCGCGCAGCGAGCACTGCGGGCCCGGGCGCGGCTCACCGCGGATTTCTCCTGGGCCGAGGTCGCCGAGCGCACCGCGAGCGTGCACCTCGCCGCGAAGCGTCGGGTCCGGCACGCGATCGGACGGCCCGACATCCCGGAACGCCCGCTGCCGGAACGGGACCCGGGGCAGGCATAGCCCCTGCTCCCTGAGGAGCCCGGAGCCTGCGGAACGCCTCCACCCCCTGCTCCCTGAGGAGCCCGGAGCCTGCGGAGGGCGTCACGAAGGGTCACTCCCGCTCGGCCGCAGCCTTCTTCCGTTCGATGTCGGCGAGGGCGCGTTCGAGTTCGGCACGTTCTGCGGCGTTCGAGGCCCAGTCGTCCATCCGGTTCTTGACCACCCGGGCGGGGGCGCCGACCGCGATGGCGTAGTCGGGGATGACGCCCTTGACCACCGCGTGCGAGCCGAGCACGCATCCTCGCCCGACGATGGTGTTGCGCAGCACCGACACCTTGGCCGCGACCCACGTGTCCGGCCCGATGCGCACCGGGCCCTTCACGATGCCCTGGTCTTTGATCGGCAGCGTGATGTCGTCCATCTTGTGGTCGAAGTCGCAGATGTAGCACCAGTCGGCGATGAGGGTGGAACCGCCGATCTCGAGGTCGAGGTAGGAGTTCACCACGTTGTTGCAGCCGAAGACGGTCTTGTCGCCGATGCGGAGGCTGCCCTCGTGGCAGCGGATGGAGTTGCCGTCGCCGATGTGGACCCAGCGACCGATCTCCATGCGCGCGAGTTCCGGCGTCGCGTGGATCTCGACGTTGCGCCCGAGGAACACCATGCCCCGCAGCACGATGTGCGGATTGGCCAGGCGGAACCGCGCCAGGCGGTAGTAGCGCACGAGGTACCACGGTGTGTACGCCCGGTTGCGTCTGATCCATCGCAGCGAGTCCAGCGTGAGAAAACGCGCCTGGTCGGGGTCGCGGCGTCGGCCCGCGCGCCGGCGGGACCGGTACGACGCATTCCACATGGTGGTCATGACCAGAAACCCTAATCGACGCGATTTTCGCGCACGATAGGCTCACTGCTGGCGCGGAGGGTGCCGTTCGATGGCATGCCCGGCGCCTGCACACGACGCAGAACAGGGCACGACGACGAGGAGCAGGATGGCTTTGGCACGACCGCAGGTGTCTCGACGCCGCCGATCCGCGCTGACCCGCCTGCTCGTCGCGCTGACGGCCGTGTGCTCGATGGCGCTCGCCGCCTGCTCGGACGGTCACATCGACGTCCGCTCCGTACCGAGCGTCGGATGGCCCAGCTACGGGGGTGTCCCGGGCAACGCCAACTTCGCGTATGCCGATGTGCCGGAGGACCTCACGCTGAGCTGGACACGGCCGACCGGCGGCCCGGTCACCGCGCCGGTGACGATCTCCGGCAAGGGGAACGTGGGCGTGACGTCGAATGCGGCGCAGGGATGCAACGTGCTCGTGCTCGACAGCCGCTCCGGACGCAAGAACTTCTGCAAGGACATGCGGGCCGGTGTCGAGATCAACGCGATGCTCGTCGATCAGTACGACCAGCCCTATCTCGGCGAGGAGACGACCTTCCTCGCCTTCAATGCCGGCGGCGCCATCCGCTGGCGGGCCGGCGTGATCGGGGTACCGCTGTCGGCGAAGTTCGCGGCCCCGAACGAGGTGCTGGTCGCCACCACACAGGGTCAGATCCTGCTGATCGACACCCAGCGCAACGAACTCCTCGCGCCTGAGGTGAGACTGCGCGACGACGCCGACCCCGCGCAACCGCTCCGCGGCTTCGGCGACTGCGTGAGCAACGGGCCGCAGTGCGCGATCCCCGCCCCCGCTGCCGTCGACACCGAACGAGAACGCTTCTTCCTCAACTTCTTTCCCCAGGGCGCAGCGACGTCGCAGATCCGCGCGATGAAGTACGGCGCCGTTGCCGGGAACCGCGAAGTCCGGACCGCGTGGCAGGCCGACGTCCCCAGCGGCGTCATCGGGACCCCGACGCTCTCGGCCGACGGCGCGACCGTCTATGCGTTCTCGCGCGACGGCAAGATCGTCGCCCTGAACGCCGAGGACGGATCGACGCGGTGGACCTACGACATCGGCGGCCACGGATTCGCGACGATGACCGTCTCCCCGGACGGTCTGATCATCCCGACCGGTTCGCTCGGCGCCCCGCTGACCCTGCTGCGTGACCGGGGCGATCGTGCCGAACAGGTCTGGCAGCGCACCGATCTGGCGACGGTGAGCCTGTCCGCGCTGACCCAGCAGCAGACCGCGTGGACGGTCGCCCGCGATCCCGGCAGGGACTCCCTGTCCCTGGTCGAGGTGTCCACGACCGACGGCGCGACGAAACGGACTCTGCCGCTGCCGAATTCGCGCGGTTTCGCGACCGGTGTCGCGGTGTCCTACTCCGGACAGATCGCGACCGCGACCAATCTCGGCGAGGTGTACTTCTTCGACAGCAAGGCCGATCTCGGGTAGGTGTTCGTAGAGTGCGGGATTCGTACTGGAACCGATACAGATCCCACACTCTGCGTGGTCGGGTTGGTTTCAGAACCGGACACCCGGCTCACAGATGAACGCGACACCCTTGCGCCCGATCCGGGTCAGCACCATCGACAACGGCCGGGAGCCCTTGAGCTTGAGCTTCTTCCGCAGCCGGTCGGGGTCGACGTCGAGTCCGCGGACAAGGATTTCCAGGGGGCCGCAGTCGAGCGCCGAGAGCGCCTTCCGGAGCGCCTTCTCGGTCACCCCCGTCTGCTCGATCACCCGGAACCCGCGGGCGCCGTCGGGGACGGAATCACCCGTGAGATAGGCGATCTGCGGATCGAGTTGCCAGAGCCCGGACCGGTGAGCATAGTGCTTGACCAGCCCGGCGCGCACGATCGCCCCGTCCGGGTCGACGATCCACTCCCCCGCCTCACCGGCCGGCACGTCGTCGTCTTCGCGGTCGGTGACCTCGACCTCGGCGACCGTTCCGTCGGCGCGGGTGCGGAGCACGGTGGCCCGACGGCCGGGCTCCACACCCGGACCCGTCCACAGGCACGCCTCGCGCACGCCGCCGTCGAGTGAGGTGACCTGGACCTCGCCGTCGAAGCCATAGCGGTTTCGCAACATCTGATGGTCCAGTCCGGGAGCGCATTTCACGATGAGCGTGCGACCGGGATAGGTCGTCAGCAGCTCGAAGAGCGGTGGGGTCAGCTGATCGAGCCGGAAGATGCGGCCCGCATCCGATCGCCGCGCGGGATCGGCGAGGAGCACGTCCGCGGTCGAGGTCGGGGTGAGCGCGTCCGCGACCAGCAGCGTCGCCTCCGGCACGTTGGAACGCGCCATCGCGAGCCGGACCCGGTCGATGTCACTGCCGATGACACCCGAGATACCGTTGGCGCGCACCAGCTCCCGTAGCTCCGCCCCGATCGAACAGGTCAGGTCGTGCACCACCGATTCCGGGAACCGCGCCGCGATTTCGGCCGCACGGTGCGCGGCGACCACCGACGCGGTCGCCTGCTGCAGGGCGTCGTCGGTGAACAGGAGCCCCTCGGCATCGCGCAGCTTCGAGCGGGCGCGCCTACGACACTGCACCGTCTCGATCAGCGCGGCGTCGTGAGGCGCGTATCGACTGCGTACCTCGGTGATGTCGGCCAGCATCGTCGACGGGGTGAGCTCGAGGGCGGACACCGTGTCGAGCGCCTTCTCGCCGTGCCGCGACCGCAGGAACGCGACGTCGTCGAGATCGAAGGAGTAGCCCATGGCCTGACGGCGGAACCGCCTACTGCGGCTTCGTCCCCGTCACCACGACGTTGTAGAAGAACTTCGGCGGCACGACCTTCCGCAGCACGTTCTCGTCGAGCCAGGTGAGGCGCTTCCATCCGCCGAAGGCAAAGCGGGCCCAGCCCCACCCCAGCTTCTCCGGCGGGACCGCGGCCTCGAAGGTGCGGACCGGCCAGCCGAGCATCGCGGCGGCCAGTTCCTCGGTGGCGGTGGACACCTTCTGCGCGCCGGCAGCGCGGGCGATCCCGGCGAGCTCGTCGGGATCGAACGTGTGGATGTCGACGACGGCCTCGAGCGCGGCCGCACGCGAGGACTCGTCGAGTTCCTCCTGCGGGCGCCGCCATCCCTGCAGCGGACCGAGCTTCGTGACATTGGTCGTGGCGAACCACGTCGCCCGACTCATCCAGCGCGCGTAGAAGTCACCGATCGTCGACGGCTCACCCGCGAAGATGAAGCGTCCGCCCGGCTTGAGTACCCGCAGCACCTCGCGCAGCGCCTGCTCGACATCGGGAATGTGGTGCAGCACAGCATGTCCGACGACGAGGTCGAAGGTGTCGTCGTCGTACGGGATCTTCTCCGCGTCGGCGACCCGGCCGTCGACATCGAGACCGAGGTTCTCCGCGTTGCGCAGGGCGACCTTGACCATGCCCGGCGAGAGGTCGGTGACCGACCCCTTCGACGCGACACCCGACTGCATCAGGTTCAGCAGGAAGAAGCCGGTGCCACAACCGAGTTCCATCGCGCGGCCGTACGGCAGGGGCTCGTCGGTGGCCACGGCGTCGAAACGGCCACGCGCGTAGTCGATGCAGCGTTCGTCGAAGCTGATCGACCACTTCTCGTCGTAGGTCTCGGCCTCCCAGTCGTGGTAGAGCACCTGGGCGAGTTTGGTGTCGGTGAGGGCCGCCTTGACCTGTTCCTCGGTGGCGTGCGGATTGGGAGCGGGATCGGTGCCCGGTGTGGCGTCGGTGGTCATGATCGCTTCCTGTGTGCGTGGTGACGGGATGCTGTGGTGGAAGGGTGCGCGGCGACGACGGCTCAGCGGCCGACGAATTCCGCCTTCCCGGGGCCGTTCTCGAGGAACGAAGTCAGACCGATGGCGCGGTCCTCGGTCGCGAATAGCGGGGCGAACAACTGCTCTTCGATCTTGAGCCCGGTGTCGAGGTCGACGCCGAGCCCCTGATCGACGGCCTTCTTGATCGCGGCGAGCGCCACCGAGGCGGCGCCGTCGAACTGTCCGGCCCAGGCGAGCGCGGCGTTGTAGACCTCGTCCGGCGCGACGACCTCGTCGACGAGTCCGATCGCCAGTGCCTCCGCGGCGTCGACGAAGCGGCCGGTGAACATCAGATCCTTGGCCTTCGACGGCCCGATGAGACGTGCCAGCCGCTGCGTGCCGCCGCCGCCGGGGATGAGACCGAGCAGGACCTCGGGCAGCCCGAGCTTCGCGTTGTCGCCCGCGATACGCCGGTCGGCACCCAACGCGACTTCGAGGCCACCGCCGAGCGCGTACCCGGTGATGGCCGCGACGGTCGGCTTCGGGATGGCGGCGATCGCGCCGAGATCGCGTTGCAGACGACCCGCCACCCGGCTCATCTCGGCGTAGCCGACGTCCCGCATCTCCTTGACGTCCGCGCCGGCCGCCAGGATCTTCGGGCCGCCATAGACGACGACGGCCTTGATGTCCGTGCGGACCGTGGCCTCCTCGGCCGCGGCGGCCAGTTCGGCCTGCACCTGCCGGCTCAACGCGTTCATCGGCGGCCGGTGCAGCAGGATGGTGCCGACCCCCGGATGAGCGTCGGAGCACTCGAGGGTCACGAACTCAGGCATGGTCGAAGGCTACCGGTAGGTAAGTCCGATCGATGCCCCAGCCCGGCGACCCAGGCCGACGACCCGGCACGCACGACGCGGCCCGGAGTCCGCCGCTCGCCGGCATCGGAGCCATACAGTGGCGGTCATGGCGAAAACGTCGGGTTCCGCAGGTGATCCCATCGAGCTCGAGGTCGGCGACCGCACCGTCCGGCTGTCGAGTCCCGACCGCGTCTACTTTCCCGAGCGCGGTGAGACCAAGCGCGATCTCGCCGAGTACTACCTGTCCGTCGGCGACGGGATCGTCCGTGCGCTGCGCGACCGTCCGTGCATGCTGCACCGGTTCCCCAAGGGCGTCAGCGGCAACAAGGTCCACCAGAAGCGCGTCCCCGCCGGCGCGCCGGACTGGCTGGAGACCACCGAGATCTACTTCCCGCGGTACGGCCGCACCGCCGACGAACTGTGTGTCACCGAGTTGGCGTCGGTGATCTGGGCGGTGCAGATGTCGACCGTCGAGTTCCACCCCTGGAACTCACGACGCGACGACCCCGAGTCGCCCGACGAGTGGCGTATCGACCTCGACCCGATGCCCGACTGCACGTTCCCCCGGATCCGGCGGGTGGCGCACGTCGTCGAAGAGGTTCTCGACGAACTGGGTATGCGCGGGTTCCCCAAGACCTCGGGCGGTCGCGGGCTGCACATTTACGTCCGCATCGCGCCGGAGTGGGGCTTCCCGCAGGTCCGGCGTGCGGCGCTCGCCTTCGCTCGGGAGGTCGAACGACGGGCGCCCGACGACGTGACGACGACCTGGTGGCGCAAGGACCGCGACCCGGCGGCGGTCTTCGTCGACTACAACCAGAACACCCGCGACCACACCATGGCGTCGGCCTACTCCGTGCGCGGCAACGAGCGGGCCACCGTGTCGACGCCGATCACCTGGGCCGAGATCGACGACATCGAACCCGACGATTTCACCATCGCCACCGTGCCGGCCCGGTTCGCCGAACTCGGAGACCTGCACGCGGAGATCGACGACGTCGCGCACCGACTCGACACCCTCATCGACTGGGCCGACCGCGACGACATCGGCACCGACGAGGACGCCGAGATCATCGATATGGATCGGTGACGTCGCGTAACGACCGCAATGCCTTTTCCAGGGCGGCGAACTGGGCGTCGCCGAGATGCTCGCGCCACTCCTGCTGCTGCGCCTCGACCTCTCGCGCGGCGACCTCGCACAGGTGAACGCCCCGCTCACTCAGCGTCACCAGCCGGGCGCGACGGTCGGACGGGTCCGGCACCCGGGTCAGGTAGCCCGCCGCCTCGAGCTGGTCGACGATGCCGCCCGCGGTCTGCTTGGTGACACCCGCCTGCTCGGCGAGATCGGTCAGCCGCATGGGTTCGGGTGCCAGCCGCTGTAGCACCCGGGACTGCGCCGGAGTGATGTCGTCGGCCCCTTCCTCGGCGATCCGTGCCAACACTCGGCGCTCGGTCGCGCGATGGGCGATGAACATCAGAACGGCGATCTCCGGGTCGGACACGTCGTTGACTTTAGTACGAAAACCTGACTAATATCAGTCAGGGAACCTGACTATCTGTGCGGCGGGAGCGACCGATGGACACCGACCTCATCTGGCAGCGCATCGACGAGCAACGACTCGAACTCGCCGCGCTGATCGAGACCCTCACGCCCGAGCAACTCGCCACCCCGTCGCTGTGCGACGCGTGGACGGTGCGCGACGTCGCGGTCCACCTCACCCACTCCCACACCTCACCGGCACGAGCGATGATCGCCGCGTGCCGATTTGGATTCCGGTTCAACACGATGATCCGCGAACTCGCGCTGCGCGACGACACCACGGCGGATCAGGCCGCCTCGAAGTTGCGCGCCATGGTCGGTTCGCGTCGGCATCCGATCGGGACGACTCCCATGGCGCCGCTACTGGATTCGCTCCTGCACGGGCAGGACATCGCCGTCCCGCTCGGACTCGACCGGCCGATGCCGACCGACGCCGCGACGGCGTGCGCCGACTACCTGTGGTCGACGGGTTTCCCGTTCCACGCACGTCGCCGAAACGAGGGACGACGCTACGTGGCCACCGACTGCGACTTCGCGGCCGGGACGGGCGAGGTCGTCGAGGCGCCGATCCGCGACATCGTCATGCTGTTCGGCGGACGGACGAACGCCGCCGGGGCTCTGGCGCCCTCAACCTGACAGCGCGTCCGGTCAGAGCGTGATCTCGGGCGGCTGCTGGTCGCCGAGAGTCCGGAAGTACTCGTCGGAGCCCGGGAAACCGAGGCCGGCCAGCCCGGCGCCGGCTGTCACGTTCGGCAGGATCGGTTCGATGACACGCTCGGCGTCGAGCAGTTCGTCGATGGTCGAGAACTGCGAGACGTAGTTGAGCTGCGACCACGTGGGCGGCATGAGGAAGTGCTGGCCCGCGGCCCAGGAATCGATCGCGACGCGGGCGTTCACCCACCGGGCGACCTCGGCTTCGGTGGTCTCGGCGTCGGCATGCTGTCCGTCGGGCATCGCGGCCAGGAAGAACCGGGTGTCGTAGCGTCGCTTCTCGTTCACCGGGGTGATCCAGTGCGCGAGCGGACGCAGCAGATCGGCACGCAGCGTCAGTCCGCGCGCGGTGAGGAACTGCGCGAACGACAACGACTTCTCGACGAGGCGTTGCCGATCCTCGGCCAGTCCCTCCGGGTCGGCGAAGGCGCCGTCGGCATCGGTCGCGAGCAGGACGCCGCACTCTTCGAACGTCTCGCGGACGGCCGCGCACACCAGGGCCTGGGCGATCTCGGCGTCGCTGCCGAATTGCCCGGCCCACCAGGTGGCCTCGGGACCCGTCCACGCCAGGTCGGCGTCGGCGTCCCGCTTGTCGACGCCGCCGCCCGGGAACACCGTCATTCCCCCCGCGAAGGCCATCTGCTTGACGCGGCGTTGGAGAAACACCTCGATGCCGTCGGCAGCGTCGCGGACGAGCACGACGGTCGCGGCATCCCGCAACGGTGCGGACACGATGTCCGCGCCCTGCTCCTGTGTCGACGTCATTCAGTTACCTCCTGCTGCTCGACGGTGGCCACCCGCGCGGCGCCGGCGCCGCGCGAAGTACCGGCCGTCGACCTTGTCCAGAACGATCTGCTGGCGGAAGGCGGCGGTGAGGTTCTCGCTCGTGAGTACCTCCTCGAGCAGCCCCTGGGCCACCACACCACCCTCGGACAGGATCATCGCATGGGTAAAACCTTCGGGGATCTCCTCGACATGGTGGGTGATCAGCACGATGGCCGGCGCGTCGGGGTCGGCGGCGAGGCGGGCGAGACGATCGACGAGTTCTTCGCGGCCACCCAGGTCGAGCCCGGCGGCCGGTTCGTCGAGCAAGAGCAGTTCGGGGTCGGTCATCAGCGCGCGCGAGATCACGACACGCTTGCGCTCGCCCTCGGACAGCGTGCCGAAGCGACGGTCCGCGAGGTGCTCGGCACCCATCGATTCCAGCGATTCGACGGCCTGCGCACGGTCCACGGCGTCGTAGCTCTCGCGCCACCGCCCCAGGACCGCATATCCCGCCGAGATGACGACGTCGCTGACGATCTCCTCCGGCGGCACTCGATCGACCAGCGACGGGCTCGAGACCCCGATCCGGGTCGACAGCTCGCGGATCTCGACCCGGCCGAGCTTCTCGTTGAGCACGAAGGCGGTGCCCGACGTCGGGTGGATCTCCGCCCCGGCCAGTCGGATCAGTGTCGTCTTTCCCGCGCCGTTGGGTCCGATGATCACCCAGCGTTCGTCCAGTTCCACCTGCCACGACAGCGGGCCGACGAGAGTCTTGCCGCCCCGGACGACGGCGACGTCGCGAAAATCGATCAGGAGGTCGGGATCGGATTCGGTCACTCCCCCATCCTGCACCACGAGGGAATGGTCGACCCGTTCGACTCACGGCAGACCGGACGGCGGGAATAGTCCGGGGCGTCGGCCGCATTGAACATCGTCGTGACCCCTTCGAACCCCCCCTTGTCGATCCTGGATCTCGCGCAGATCGGTCGTGACGAGACTGCCGCGCAAAGCCTGTCCGCCAGTGTCGATCTCGCACAGAACGCGGAGAAGTGGGGCTACCGCCGGATCTGGTACGCCGAGCACCACAACATGTCGGCCATCGCGTCGTCGGCGCCGGCGGTGCTCATCGCACACATCGCCGCGCACACCTCGACCATCCGTCTCGGCGCCGGCGGCGTGATGCTGCCGAACCATTCCCCGCTGACCATCGCCGAGCAGTTCGGCACCCTCGCCGAACTCCATCCCGGGCGCATCGACCTCGGGCTCGGGCGCGCGCCCGGCAGCGATCAGCAGACCTTCGCGGCCCTGCGCCGCACCCACGCCTCCGCGGAGCGGTTCCCGCACGACGTCCTGGAGCTGCAGGCCTTCCTCGGCGACGAGTCGCGTATCGAAGGCGTTCGCGCGACCCCGGGCGCGGGCACCCACGTGCCGCTCTACATCCTCGGCTCGTCGCTGTTCGGCGCGCAGCTCGCCGCGGCCCTCGGACTTCCGTACGCCTTCGCCTCCCACTTCGCGCCGCAGGCGCTCACCGAGGCCGTGGCGTTGTACCGCCGCGAGTTCCGGCCGTCGGAGGTCCTCGCCGAGCCCTACGTCATCGCGGGTGTCGGAGCGATCGCCGACGAGGACGCCGACCGTGCGCAGGCGCAGCTGCAGATCGCGAAACGTCAACGCGTGTCGCTGCTCTACGGCCGCGGCCGGACCTTCACCGACGAGGAAGCCGACGCCATCCTCTCGATGCCGCAGGGACGCCAGATCGACGAGATGCTGACGTACTCGGGTGTCGGGACGCCGGGCGAGGTGCGCGACTACCTCTCGTGGTTCGCCGGGCACGCCGACGCAGACGAGCTGATCGTCGCGTCGCTGGCGCCCGATCGTGACGTGTGGCTGGGCACCTTCGGCCACCTCGCGCCGGTGAACTCACCGGTCGCCGCCGGCTGACCGAGATCCGAGGGCAGACCGTCAGGCCAGCCGGAAGTCCTCGAAGTCGAACCCGGGCACGACGATACAGCTGACTAGTGACGGCTCGTCCCCGGCGGGCCGTGCACGCTGCCACACGCCCGGCGGCACGAGCGCCTGGGGTCGGTGACCGGCCTCGATGTCGGGTCCGACGAGAACTGTCGTCGGGTCACCGGGGACATCGGCGTCCCCGCCGAGATCGAGTTCGACCGGCGCTCCTCGATGGTGCAGCCACAGTTCGGCGCCGCGTACCGTGTGCCACGCCGACTCGTCGCCCGGCATGAGGACGAAGTAGATCGCCGTGCCGGCGGCACGGTCGCCGGTATAGCCGTCGGCCAGCGACGCCGACGGCACGACGACGTCGCTCCGCCACGTCTCCCGGAACCAGCCGCCTTCCGAATGGGGTTGCAGATCAAGAGCTTTCACCCATTCCGGCGGTACCGCAGCGCTCACGTGTCCTCCTGGGCCCGGATGACCTCGGCGATGACGGTCACCGAACCGGGCGCGATCTCGGTGAACCCGGCGTCTCGAACGGCCACCGCCCTCCCGGCGGCATCGGCGGAGAGCAGTTCTCGCCACCGCCCGGGCGTGGCCTGACGGACCGCGAGCGGGCAGTCGTCCCGACGCCACTCGATCGCGTCGTCCGCGGAGAGGAGCTTGGCCGCCAGCATCGACGCGTGACCGACCTGCGCGGCCAGTTTGCCGACAGTCATCGGCAGGTCGGGATTGGTCCACAGCACGACGCCCGAGACCGGCGGCTGCTCGGGCAGCTCTCCCTCGACCTCGGTCCCACCGATCTGCAGCTTCGCCACACGCCGGTCGAGGTCACCGACGCGGCCGGGCACGAACGCCCGTGCCGACGCCCCGCCCTCGGTCGCGGTCACACCCCAGACCTCCTGCGCGGCAGCCCATTGCGCGCCACGCGCGCGCCGGGCGATCTTCCGGATTCGTGCGTCGCACCAGGCGTCCATCGCCGCCGACCACGGACCGTCGCCCGCACTTCGTTCGTCGAGGCACAGTAACGCCACCGCTCGCGCTGCCGCGGTCAGCAGTTCGGTGCGGTCGGGCGGATCGTTCTTCTCGATCCGGAGCACCATCGCCATCGCCAGGACGTCGGCGGGGTCAGACGGGTCGTCACCGCCTCCGACGTAGGCGACCAGCCGCCGATGATCGGCCACGATCGCTTCCGGATCGACCTGCGGAGAGACCGTGCGCTCGGATCCCATGGAGCGGTGCGAGGTCAGCCCAGGGGTACCCGGCGATAGACGCCGTCGGCGGCGTCGGCCGCCTCGATCTCGTCGCGGGAGACGCCCAGGATGAACAGGACCCCGTCGAGAAACGGGTGATTCAGCGTGGCGTCGGCGACCTCGCGCAGCGCCGGCTTCGCGTTGAAGGCGATTCCCAGCCCGGCGACGCTGAGCATGTCGATGTCGTTGGCGCCGTCGCCCACCGCGATCGTCTGCTCCATCGGCACCCCGACCTGATCGGCGAACGACCGCAGCGCATGCGCCTTGCCCATCCGGTCGACGACCTCGCCGACGACCCGGCCGGTGAGTTTCCCGTCGACGATCTCCAGGGTGTTGGCCCGGACGAAGTCGAGTTCGAGTTCGTGCGCGAGTCCGTCGATGACCTGACGGAAACCGCCGGACACGAGACCGCAGTGGAATCCGAGACGGTGCAGCGTACGGATCGTCGTCCGAGCACCGGGGGTCAGTTCGAGTGACTTGGCGACATCGTCGAGAACACTCGCGTCGAGTCCGGCCAGGGCCTTGACGCGTTCGTGAAGGGACTGCGCGAAATCGAGTTCACCTCGCATCGCCGCCTCGGTCACCGCGGCGACCTCGGCTTCGCGGCCCGCGTGCGCGGCGAGCATCTCGATCACCTCGCCCTGGATGAGGGTCGAGTCGACGTCGAAGACGATCAGGCGCTTGGCGCGCCGAGCGAGTCCGCCGCGCTCCACGGCGATGTCGACCGAATGCTTCGCAGCAACCTCGGCGAGGCCTTTGCGGAGGGCGGCGTCGGCGGCGACACCACCCCGGCCGGCAACGCTGACCATGAGTTCGAGGCCGGTGAGCGGGTAGTCGGCGATTCCGCGGATCGAGTCGATGTTGCCGCCCTGGCTCGCCAGTTTCGCCGCGACGGCGCTGAACGCGGTGGCGGTGACCGGGCTGCCGAGGATCACGACGGCATGCGAGGACGGCGAGCGGCTACCGGGATCGACCCCGATCTCCACCCGGACGTCGAAACCGATGGACGCCATCGCCTGTTCGACGACTTCCTGCAGCGCCTCGGGGTCGCCGGTGGAGGACACCAGCACGCCGAGGGTCAGCTGCCCGCGGATGACCACCTGCTCGACGTCGAGCAGTGCAACGGCCTGACCGGCCAGGGCACCCATGAGAACAGAGGTGACACCTGGCCGGTCGGGACCGGTGACAGTGACCAGGACGGTCGTACCGGAACTGGCTGTCGAGTCCTTGCTCACCGGGTCAGCGCGGGTCGGGATCCGGGGATCCCTCGTGCGTTCCCACGGTGAACGGCTCGCGACGAGCCTCTTCCATCTGACGGTCCTTGCCCGCGGCGTGGCCCGGTCCGACGTGTGCCTCGGCACGCATGCGGTCGATCATGTGCGGGTAGTGCAGCTCGAACGCCGGGCGCTCCGACCGGATGCGGGGCAGCTCGGTGAAGTTGTGGCGCGGCGGCGGGCAGGAGGTGGCCCACTCGAGCGAGTTGCCGAAGCCCCACGGGTCGTCGACGGTCACGACCTCGCCGTAGCGGTAGCTGCGGAAGACGTTCCACAGGAACGGCAGGGTCGACAGGCCGAGGATGAACGCGCCCACGGTCGAGATCATGTTCAGCGTCGTGAAGCCGTCCGACGGGAGGTAGTCGGCGTAGCGACGCGGCATGCCCTCGTTGCCCAGCCAGTGCTGCACCAGGAAGGTCATGTGGAAGCCGATGAACGTCAGCCAGAAGTGGATCTTGCCGAGTCGCTCGTCGAGCATGCGTCCGGTCATCTTCGGGAACCAGAAGTAGATGCCGGCGTAGGTGGCGAACACGATGGTGCCGAAGAGCACGTAGTGGAAGTGCGCGACGACGAAGTAGCTGTCGGACAGGTGGAAGTCCAGCGGCGGGCTCGCGAGCAGCACGCCGGTCAGACCACCGAAGAGGAACGTCACGATGAAGCCGACCGAGAACAGCATCGGGGATTCGAACGTGATGTGACCGCGCCACATCGTGCCGATCCAGTTGAAGAACTTCACGCCGGTGGGCACCGCGATCAGGAACGTCATGAAGGCGAAGAACGGCAGCAGCACGGCGCCGGTGACGTACATGTGGTGGGCCCACACCGCGGCCGACAGGGCGGCGATGGCGAGCGTGGCGTAGATCAGACCGGAGTAACCGAAGATCGGCTTGCGCGAGAAGACCGGGAAGACCTCGGACACGATGCCGAAGAACGGCAGTGCGATGACGTACACCTCGGGATGTCCGAAGAACCAGAACAGGTGCTGCCACAGGATGACGCCGCCGTTGGCCGGGTCGTAGATGTGGGCACCGAACTGGCGGTCGACCTCGAGACCCATCAGCGCCGCGGTCAGCAGCGGGAAGATGAGGAGGATCAGCACGCTGGTCACCAGGATGTTCCAGGTGAAGATCGGCATGCGGAACATCGTCATGCCGGGTGCGCGGAGACAGATGACGGTGGTGACCATGTTGACGCCACCGAGGATGGTGCCGAGACCCGAGACGGCCAGACCCATGATCCACAGGTCGGCGCCGATGCCGGGGCTGTGCACGGCGTCGGTCAGCGGCGTGTACGCGGTCCAGCCGAAGTCGGCGGCGCCACCGGGGGTGATGAAGCCGGCGACGGCGATGGTCGAACCGAAGACGAACAGCCAGAAGCCGAGTGCGTTGAGTCGCGGGAAGGCGACGTCGGGCGAACCGATCTGCAGCGGCAACACGAAGTTGGCGAAGCCGATCACGATCGGCGTCGCGTACATCAGCAGCATCACGGTGCCGTGCATCGTGAAGAGCTGGTTGAACTGCTCGGTGGACAGGAACTGCATGCCCGGCATCGCGAGCTCGCCACGCATCAGCAGGGCCATGAGGCCGCCGATGAGGAAGAACGCGAAGCAGGCGGTGATGTACATCATGCCGATCAACTTGTGATCGGTCGTCGTCAACAGCTTGTAGATGAACGAACCCTTGGGCTGATAGCGCTCCGGGAACGGACGCACTGGAGCCACTTGCGTGGTGGGTTGGTCTACCGCGGTCACAGATCCTCCTCTTGCCCGAACCCGACGCCGAACCCCTTCGGCCGTCGGTCGGCACATGAACAAACCGAGCGCTGGTTACTGATCCTAAACCCTCACCGGTGCCCGGGCCGAGCGGGTCCTACGATCTGTCGTATTCGATGTCGGAGCCACCGGATCGGCAGTGCTCATCGGCGGTTTCTTCGACGACGCGCCAGGCTCTCGGAGCACCCCTCAGATCGCCGGCGTCCGGCGCCCGGGAGTGCGCATCCGAGCCTACGCCGGGTGCCCCGGGGCCGGTGCTAGGTTGGGCGGGTGCAACGGAGGGTCACGGTCGCGAACGAGGCCGCCAGAAGTGTCGAGGCAGCCACCGGCGAGACCCGGCGCTCACTCGTCCGACGCATCGGCCTGGCGACCACGATCGGGTTGACCGTGGTCGCGCTGGCCTCCTGTTCGGGCGAGGAACCGCTGACGACTCCGGACGGCTCCCCCATCTCCACCGTGACGACACGGGTGGCGGAGGTGAACATCGTCTCGGCCGACCGTGATTACGCGAAGACGTGCCTCGCACCCACCGCGCCGGATCCGGGTGAGGCCGACGTCGACCGCATCGTCGTGACCGACCCCGCCGTCCTCGACGCGCTGTGCGCCCTCGGGCTCGGCCCCGAGGTCGTCGCGGTGGCTGCCGAACCCGGTTCCGTGCCCGAGTATCTCGGTCCCCAACTGACCTCGGTCCCGGCCATCGGACCGACGCCCGACGCCGCGGCGGTCGCCGACGCCGACGCCGGACTCGTCCTCACCACCGCCGACACCGCGGACTCCGCCCGCGCGTTCCCCGGTGTCCGCACCGTCACCATCCCGGCCGACGGCACCTGGCAAGAGCAGTTCCAGGCCGTCGCCGACGCCGTGAACCGCAGCGGGTCGGGTCGGACACGTCTCGCCGAGTACACGACCGAGGCGACCAAGACCGGCCGGCGTATGGACGCCTCGCACACCCAGGTGTCGCTGGTGCGATTCGGCGACGACTCCGAGACCATCGCCGGGATGAACACCTTCGCCGGCCAGGTGCTCGGGGACATCGGCGTCCAGCGGCCCGGCCCGCAGCGCGTGCCCGACTCCTTCGCCGTCACCGACGAGAACTTCCGCGACGCCGACGCCGACCTCATCTATGTGAGCTTCGAAGGCGAGGAAGGCCTCGCCCACGGGGAACAGGTCCTGCTCAGCGACGAATGGCTCAGCCTGGGCGCACCCGTGTGGAAACGTGTGCTCGCCGTCGACGACGACGTCTGGTACGAGTCCTCGGGACTCGCCGCCGCCTGGCTGGTCCTCAACGACGTCAAGGGCTCACTCGACGGCAACTCCTGACGGTCTCCGATCGGCAGGTGTCGCGCATCGTTGCCCCAGGCGCAACGATGCGCTACATCTGCCGGGTGCCGTTTCGGCCACTTCCGATCACCCACGTCCAAACCCTCGCCGGGGCGACGTCGACACATCAGGATCGGCGCATGAGTGTCACCGACGAATGCCTCGAGAACAACGCCGAATACGCCAAGACCTTCACCGGGCCGTTGCCCCTGCCGCCGGCCAAGCACGTCGCGGTGGTGGCCTGTATGGACGCCCGCCTCGACGTCTACCGCATCCTCGGATTGAACGAGGGCGAGGCCCACGTGATCCGCAACGCCGGCGGGGTGGTGACCGACGACGAGATCCGCTCCCTGGCCATCAGTCAGCGACTGCTCGGCACCACCGAGATCATCCTCATCCACCACACCGACTGCGGCATGCTGACGTTCACCGACGACGACTTCAAGCGCCAGATCCAGGACGAGATCGGGCAGAAGCCCGCGTGGTCGGCGGAGGCGTTCGCCGATCTCGACGAGGACGTCCGCCAATCGATCACCCGGATCCAGAACAGCCCGTTCGTCACCAAGACCACGTCGTTGCGCGGGTTCGTCTTCGACGTCGCGACCGGACTCCTGCGCGAGGTGTCCTGACCCGGGTTACCCGACCTTCCTACGAGTCGCCGCCCTCGGAGCGCTGGACCGCTTCGGGGGCGTTCTCGCGCGTGGCCATCCCGCCCTCGCGTCCGTGGTCCTGCGGGCCGGGCGGATCCTTCTCGACTTCTTTGTCCGGACCCTTGCCGGTATCCCTGTCCCCCGAGGTCGCGGAGCTCTCGGACTGTCCCATCGGTACCTCCTACGATCGTTCCGGCCGGTCTGCCGGGCGACGATCGTCGATACCCGGCTCCCCGAACGGGCAAACCACTGTCGGGTGGTCTCGCGCACCGTCCGCCGTCGACGACTGGTGTCGTAGCCCGTCGCTAAACTGGCCGACGATCCTCCATGCCACATGATGCGCCGTCCAGCGGGCAGCCTGCCACCGACTCTGCCCCGAAGCCCAGCCCCGCCGAGCCCCTGCACGCCCTGTGGCGACCGGGCGTCGGCCTGGCGGTGTGGGTCGACGGGGACCCGTCCGATCTCGCCGCGCCCCTTCGCGACCTACTCGACGGCCGTCGCTTCCGCAGCGAGATCCCCGTCGTCGACGCCGACGGCCACCGACGTTTCGTCCGCGCCGCGACGTTGGGCATGACGTCGGCGATCACGCTTCTCGACGCGTCGCGATCCATCGCGGTGACCGGCGATGTCCGCTGGTATCGATATCTCCTCGACGGTGTGCGGGCCTTCGTGCGGTCGGGCACCGTGGCGCCGTCGGTCCAGCAGGTGGCCGGCGAGTGGATGGTGCGCTGGGTCGTCGTCGCGACGCCGACGTGGCGCAGCTGGCATGCCGTCTTCGTGGGAAGCGCTCCGGATGCGCTGTTGCACAACGGGTCCGCACCCGCGCTGGACGACTTCCTCGCCGAACTCGTCGACCACGAATGCCGTTCTGCCATCGCTCGTTCCACCGTCCGCCTCGGTGAACCACGGCCCGCGTCACCCATCGTGCGGGCACTGCTCCCCGACGCCGATCCCCGCCCGCCCAGCTCGCCGGAACGTCTCGCCGCCGCCGCGGGTGGCTGGTCGCGGTGGAACGCCGGCGCTCCGCGCGACGATCGTTCACTCATCTTCCGGCTGCACGAACCCGAGTACGACGACCTCGCCGACACTCCGTGGGCCGACGAATGGGACGACGACACCGTCGACCCGCCGAGCCGCTCCGAGGTGGCCGAGACCTCGCGGTGGCGACTGCAGGTCTGTCGTCGGAGCATCGACGGACAGGTCGAACCCGTCGCGCCGCACCGCCTCGACGCCCACGAACTCGACGAACTGACGACCGAGTTGGCTGCGGCAGTCCGCGAATTCCCCGAACTGGGCCGCGCCGACCCCGATCGGGGCTCCCTCGACTTCCTGCTGCCGACCGCGATCGCGGAAGAACTCTTCGCCACGGGCGCGGCGGCGCTCGGCGCCGTCGGCATCCCGGTTCTGCTGCCGAGGACGATCGCCGAGGTCCGTCCGAGTCTGACCCTGCGCGCGCTCGCCCCGCCCGGCGGCGGGGCACCGGCGGCGATGGTCGGCCTGCGGGAGATCCGGGAGTTCGAGTGGCGTCTCGCCCTCGGCGACACCCCCGACGCGATCACGCTCACCGACGCCGACCTCGACGAATTGTCCGGCCAGAAAGGCGATCTGGTCCGCGTGCGCGGGGTGTGGATGCGCGCCGAGGGCGCCGCGCTGACCCGGGCAGCCACGTTCGTCGCCACCCAACGCGCGCTGGCCGCGGCCGAACCGCCGAGCGACTTCGGCGAGCTGTTCAATCTCGTCACCGGCGAGTCGGACCGTCTACCCGTACCGGTGTCACGAGTCGAAGGCCTCTCCTGGCTCGACGACGTCGCCGACACCGGCGTCCTTCGTCCCGAATCCGTCGCGCCACCGACGGGGTTGACCGCCACCCTGCGTCCCTACCAGCAGCGCGGCCTGGACTGGCTCGCCCATCTGGCGACTCTCGGTGTGGGCGGCGTGCTGGCCGACGACATGGGCCTGGGCAAGACCCTGCAGGTCATCGCTCTGGAATGCCACGAGCGCAGCGGTCCGTCCGCGTCGCCTGCCGATGATCGTCGGAAGCCGACGCTCGTCGTCTGCCCGATGTCCCTGGTCGGCAACTGGGCGCGGGAGTTCGCCCGGTTCGCGCCCGCGCTCCGTGTGGCGATCCACCACGGGCCGTCCCGCGAGTCCGGGGCGGCGTTCGCCAGCGTCCGCGAGTCCGTCGACATCGTGGTCACCACCTTCGCGATCGCGGCGCGCGACCACGAGCTGCTGTCCTCACGACCATGGCATCGAATCGTGGTCGACGAGGCCCAGCACCTCAAGAACGTGAACACCATTGCGGCCAAGGCGGTTCGGACGGTCCCCGCCGACCACCGACTCGCCCTCACCGGCACCCCGGTCGAGAACCGCCTGGAGGATCTCCGCGCCGTCATCGACCTGGTCAACCCCGGCCTGCTCGGGTCCGCGTCGGTGTTCCGTGCACGCTACGCCGAACCGATCGAACGGGATCGTGACCCGGCCGCCCTCCGACGGTTGTCCGCGATCACCCGGCCGTTCATCCTGCGCCGCGAGAAGACCGATCCGGCGATTGCCGCCGACCTCCCGGAGAAGGCGGACTTCGCCGTCCGGGCCAACCTCACCGTCGAGCAGGCGGCGCTGTACCGCGCGGTGATCGACGAACTGATGGCGGCATTGCGCGACAAGCAGCAGCGCACACTACGACGCCGCAACGTGCTGGCCGCACTGACCCGCCTCAAGCAGGTGTGCAACCACCCCGCGCACTATCTCGCCGACGGCACCGACCTCGTCCGCGACGGCGAACACCGCTCCGGCAAGGTCGAACTGCTGGCCGACATCGTCTCCACCGTCGCCGAGGAGGGCGACCGCGCATTGGTCTTCACCCAGTTCGCCGCCTTCGGTGACATGCTGTCGTCGTGGTTGTCCGCGGAGTTCGGCAGCGAGATCCCGCTCCTGCACGGCGGTCTGGGTCGCACCGAGCGCGACCGCCTCGTCGCCGCCTTCCAGTCCGACGACGGGCCGCCGGTCCTGCTGGC
Source organism: Gordonia sp. SCSIO 19800 (assembly GCF_018132775.1). Taxonomy (NCBI): domain Bacteria; kingdom Bacillati; phylum Actinomycetota; class Actinomycetes; order Mycobacteriales; family Gordoniaceae; genus Gordonia; species Gordonia sp. SCSIO 19800. The sequence goes on from NZ_JAGRQM010000009.1 coordinate 44,441, forward strand.
GACGCTGAAAGCCGGCGGCACCGGGCTCAACCTGACCGCGGCCAACAACGTCATTCACGTCGATCGGTGGTGGAACCCGGCCGTCGAGGACCAGGCCACCGACCGCGCCTACCGGATCGGCCAGGACCAGAAGGTGTCGGTGCATCGGTTCGTCTGTGTCGGCACCATCGAGGAGCGCATCGACGACATGATCGCCAAGAAACGTGAGCTGTCCCGGCTGACGGTCGCGGCCGGCGAGAACTGGGTGTCCGACCTCGCCGACGACGAGCTCTTCGAACTCTTCCGGCTGCGCGACGAGGCGGTCAGCGAATGACGGTGCGCAAGAAGGGCACGCAACGACGCGGTGAGCGTGGCACGATCGCGGTCCGCGGCTATGGCCTCACCTCGTGGTCACGCGCCTTCGTCGATGTCGTCGAGGGCCGCGGCGCCGACGGCGAATCGGTCGCCGACAGCCGTCGTATCACCAAGGCGCGCAGGTATTTCCGCGATCGGCATCTGCGCGGCCTGCGGATCGACGCCGGCCGGGTGACCGCCTCGGTGGAGGGCACCCAGCTCGAGCCGTTCGACGTCATCCTGACCACCCGCACCGTCGACACCCCGACACTCGCGAACCTACTCCGCGAGCGCAACGCTGGCGATGAACTCATGCTGCTCACCCGCGGCGAACAGCCGCCGGCGCTGGGTGAGCTGCTGGTGCCCACCGAATCCGCCGACGTCGAGACCGACTGCACGTGCCCCGACGAGGCGCCGCGGTGCATCCATGCGCTCGTCACCTGTTACGAGGTGGCCGCCGAGATCGACCGCACCCCGTTGACCCTGCTGACCGTGATGGGCACCGACCTGCGAGCGCTGCTGGCCGAGATCGACTCTCGCCCTCCGGCATCACGGTCCTCGGACGACGCCGGGTCGGAGTCGTTGCAGGTCGACGACTTCTACGGCACCGCGTCGACGCTGCCGCCGCTGCCGTCGCCGTCGCGGATGAACCCGCTGACCGCGCTCGACGGCGGCGAACTACGGGCGGCGTTGCGAGCCACCGGCGTCGCGCCCGCCGACATCGCCGAGGCGATCGACGAGCTCGGCGATCTCTACGACCGCCTCACCGCCGGCGATTCGTAGCGAAACTAGAAGTCCCAGTCCTCGTCCTCGGTGTTGACGGCCTTGCCGATGACGTAGGAACTGCCCGACCCGGAGAAGAAGTCGTGGTTCTCGTCGGCGTTGGGCGACAGCGCCGACAGGATCGCCGGGTTCACGTCGGTCTCGTCGCGCGGGAACATGGCCTCGTAGCCCAGATTCATCAGGGCCTTGTTCGCGTTGTAGCGCAGGAACTTCTTGACGTCCTCGCTCAGCCCGACCTCGTCGTACAGAGCCTCGGTGTAGTCACTCTCGTTGTCGTAGAGCTCGAACAGCAACTCGAAGGTGTAGTCCTTGAGCTCCTGACGACGCTCCGGGGTCTCGACCTCGAGTCCGCGCTGATACTTGTAGCCGATGTAGTACCCGTGCACCGCTTCGTCGCGGATGATGAGGCGGATCAGGTCGGCGGTGTTGGTGAGCTTCGCGCGGCTGGACCAGTACATCGGCAGGTAGAAGCCGGAGTAGAACAGGAACGACTCGAGCAGCGTCGAGGCGACCTTGCGCTTCAGCGGGTCGTCGCCACGGTAGTAATCCATGACGATCTGCGCCTTGCGCTGCAGCTGCTCGTTCTCCTCCGACCAGCGGAACGCCTCATCGATCTCCTTGGTGGAGCACAGAGTGGAGAAGATCGAGCTGTAGCTCTTGGCGTGCACCGACTCCATGAAGGCGATGTTGGTGAGCACCGCCTCCTCGTGCGGAGTGGTGGCGTCCGGGATCAGCGACACCGCGCCGACCGTGCCCTGGATGGTGTCGAGCAGGGTGAGACCGGTGAACACCCGCATGGTGAGCTGCTTCTCGTATTCGGTGAGCGTGCCCCACGACGGGATGTCGTTGGACACCGGCACCTTTTCGGGTAACCAGAAGTTGCCGGTGAGGCGATCCCACACCTCGGCGTCTTTCTCGTCGGGTACGCGGTTCCAGTTGATCGCCGAGACCCGGCTGACCAGCTTGATGGGCGCTCCGTCGGCGGGGCTGTGGCTTTGGGTGGAGGTCATGACTTTTCCTCGTCTAACTGGTCAATTGGAGTCTGGAAGTCCTGAAAGATGTTGCCTCGCAGCAGATCACAACATGCAGCTGACGCAACCCTCCACCTCGGTCCCCTCGAGCGCGATCTGGCGCAGGCGGATGTAGTAGAGCGTCTTGATGCCCTTGCGCCATGCGTAGATCTGCGCCTTGTTGACGTCGCGGGTGGTGGCGGTGTCCTTGAAGAAGAGAGTCAGGCTGAGGCCCTGATCGACGTGCTGCGTGGCCGCGGCGTAGGTGTCGATGATCTTCTCGTACCCGATCTCGTACGCGTCCTGGTAGTACTCCAGGTTGTCGTTCGTCATGTACGGCGCCGGGTAGTAGACGCGGCCGATCTTGCCTTCCTTGCGGATCTCGATCTTGGCGGCGACCGGGTGGATCGAACTGGTCGAGTGGTTGATGTAGCTGATCGAACCGGTCGGCGGGACGGCCTGCAGGTTCTGGTTGTAGATGCCGTCACGCTGGACGGCGGCCTTCAGCTCGCGCCAGTCGTCCTGGGTCGGAATGGCGATCCCGGCCTGCCCGAACAGGTCTCGCACCTTCTGGGTCGCCGGCTCCCACACCTTCTCGGTGTACTTGTCGAAGAACTCACCGCTCGCGTACTTCGACTTCTCGAAGCCGGTGAACGCCCGGCCGCGCTCGGCGGCGATCCGGTTCGACGCGCGCAGCGCGTGATAGAGCACCGTGTAGAAGTAGATGTTCGTGAAGTCGATGCCTTCTTCGCTGCCGTAGAAGACCCGCTCACGCGCCAGGTATCCGTGCAGGTTCATCTGCCCCAGGCCGATGGCGTGGGACTGATTGTTGCCGTGCTCGATCGAGGGCACCGACGTGATCGTGGTCTGGTCGCTCACCGCGGTGAGGCCACGGATCGCGGTCTCGATGGTCTGGCCGATGTCGGGCGAATCCATCGTCTTGGCAATGTTCAGCGAACCCAGGTTGCACGAGATGTCCTTGCCCACTTCGGCATAGGACAGGTCGTCGTTGAAGGTCGACGGCGTCGACACCTGCAGGATCTCCGAGCACAGATTGGAGTGCGTGATCTTGCCGTCGATCGGGTTGGCCCGGTTCACCGTGTCCTCGAACATGATGTACGGGTATCCCGACTCGAACTGCAGCTCGGCGAGGGTCTGGAAGAACTCGCGCGCCTTGATCTTGGTCTTGCGGATGCGACGGTCCTCGACCATCTCGTGGTACTTGTCCGTCACGTTGACGTCGGCGAACGGTACGCCGTAGACACGTTCGACGTCGTACGGACTGAACAGGTACATGTCGTCGTTGGCCTTGGCCAGCTCGAACGTGATGTCCGGGATGACCACACCAAGCGACAGGGTCTTGATACGGATCTTCTCGTCCGCGTTCTCGCGCTTGGTGTCGAGGAAGCGATAGATGTCGGGGTGGTGTGCGTGCAGGTACACCGCGCCCGCGCCCTGCCGGGCACCGAGCTGGTTGGCGTAGGAGAAGGAGTCCTCCAGCAGCTTCATGATCGGGATGACACCCGAACTCTGGTTCTCGATCTTCTTGATCGGCGCACCGTGCTCACGGATGTTGCTGAGCAGCAAGGCAACTCCGCCGCCGCGCTTGGAGAGCTGCAAGGCCGAGTTGATCGACCGGCCGATCGACTCCATGTTGTCCTCGATACGCAGCAGGAAGCACGAGACGGGTTCGCCGCGCTGCTTCTTGCCGGAGTTGAGGAAGGTCGGCGTCGCCGGCTGGAACCGGCCGTCGATGATCTCGTCGGTGAGGTTGCGCGCGAGGGCCGTGTCGCCGTCGGCCAGGGTCAGCGCCACCATGCACACGCGATCCTCGAAACGCTCCAGGTACCGCTTGCCGTCGAACGTCTTGAGCGTGTAGCTCGTGTAGTACTTGAACGCCCCGAGGAAGGTCGGGAAACGGAACTTCTTGCTGTAGGCGTGCCCGAAGAGGCTCTTGACGAACTCGCGGTCGTACTTCGCAAGGACCTCGGGCTCGTAGTAGTTCTCCTCGACGAGGTAGTCGAGCTTCTCGTCGAGATCGTGGAAGAAGACCGTGTTCTGGTTGACGTGCTGCAGGAAGTACTGGTTCGCGGCTTCGCGATCCTTGTCGAACTGGATCTTGCCCTCGGCGTCGTACAGGTTGAGCATCGCATTGAGGGCGTGGTAGTCGAGCTCGCCCGGGTCGTGTCCCGAGGGCCCGGGGTGCACACCCGACTTGCTGGCTGAAGTGGTGTCCGAGACGGCGGCGGTGGGCGACACGACAGATGACTCCTGCGGGTAGTGGTGGCTGTTACCGAGGGCCGGTGCGGCCAGAGTATGGGAGGGGTACGACAAAGCCTGATCGAGCGGAATCCGCAGGTCAGGCGGGCGAGGCGCTGAGCGACACGCTCGCCGCGAACGCCGGACTCTGGGCGAATTCGGCGAGTCCCGCGCGGACGCGGTCGACATCGTCGGAGGTGCCCATCAATTCGAACCGGTAGAGGTAGGGGACGTGGCACTTCCGTGCGATGACATCGCCGGCGTAACAGAACTCCTCGCCGAAGTTCGTGTTACCCGCCGCGATCACCCCCCTGATCGATGACCGATTGTGTTCGTCGTTGAGGAAGCGGATGACCTGCTTGGGAACGTAGCCGCCGGGTTGCCCCGTCGCCTTGCCCCCGCCGTAGGTCGGGCAGACCAGGACATACGGCTCGTCGACACGGAAAACACCGGTCCGATCGAGGACCGGGATGCGCACGGCGCGCATGTCCAGTTTCTCGACGAACCGGTGGGTGTTCTCCGAGACGGAGGAGAAATACACGATCAACGGCGATTCTGCCGCCATGTCTCCTCCAGCCGGTAGTTCTCGTGATCTCGCCGGCCGTGTCCGGCCCGGCACTGTCGGTGTCAACGCCGTGAGCGGCGTGACCATTTCCTCGATGACCTCGCGATGCGATGTGATCCGGCTTCCCCGTCGGATCGCCTCTGCACCGCCGGTCGGGCGGGCGATGTCACCGTGATGGTGACGGCAGATCAGGCAGCGGCGGTGGCGAGTGCCTTGATGCGGTCGGGACGGAAGCCCGACCAGTGCGCGTCACCGGCAACCACGACGGGTGCCTGCAGGTAGCCGAGCGCCATCACGTAGTCACGCGCCTCGGCATCTTCGCTGATGTCGACGATCTCATAGGACAGACCCTGCTTGTCGAGGGCCTTGTAGGTGGCATTGCACTGGACGCAGGCCGGCTTCGTGTAGACGGTGATAGACATTCGGAGGTACTCCTCGGGTCGTAGGAATCGCCAGTGACGTGCGGTTTCCCAGCGTGAAGATGGTGACCTGGATCACCATCGTGGTGGCTTTCTCCGAGGAGTCGAACTGCTTCTCGTCGTCTGCCTGACTGGTAGCTCAAACACTACACCTAGTGGCTGACATTTCTGGTCACCACAAGGGCTTGTGAATAACATTGATGGAAGACATGCAGGTCGGAGCGGTGCACGATCACAAATCCCCCGCGTGTCCTCCGCGCGTCCGGCGTGTCGTTCACAGGCTGTCCCGAGGCGGTCCACAACATGTCCACCGACCATCCACATCCGCCCCCGGTCGCACTCGCGGCCCGACGCCGGCACCCCCGGACACGACGACGCCGCGCCGGGCAAGGGCCGGGCGCGGCGTCGGGACGTTGGTGCGGGTCAGGCGCTGACAGCGACCTCGTCGACGAGCCGGGTGACGGACGCGACGACCTTCTCGACGACCTCCGGAGAATCCAGGCCGGCCTCGGGCAGTGCCGCGAGCTGCAGACCGAGGTCGGCTTCCGCGATCGCGCGACCGCCGGCGATGCCGACCGACTTACGGGTGTCCTCACGGGTCCACGCGCCGCCGTACTGGCCGAGGGCCGCGCTCAGCACCGCGACGGGCTTGCCCGTGAGCGCGCCGGTGCCGTAGGGCCGCGACAACCAGTCGATGGCGTTCTTGAGTGCGGCGGGGATGGTGCCGTTGTACTCGGGGGTCGCGATCAGCACGCCGTCGGCGGCGCCGACGATCTGGCGCAGGTTCGCCACGGCTGGGTCGAGCTGCTCCTCGATGTCGATGTCCTCGCTGTAGAACGGCAGCGAGCCGAGATTGTCGACGACCGTGATGGAGACTCCCGACGGCGCATTGTCCGCGGCCAGGTGGGCGAGCTGGCGGTTGACCGAGGCCGTACGCAGGCTTCCGACCAGCGCGACCAGTTCGACGACTCGTTCCGACATGTGATTCCTCTCGATGGCACAGGAGTCCGTGGAAGTCCACGCGACCTTGTCTACGACATGCTCTAACCGGACCAGGGTCCGATTCATTCCGCATCTGGTCAAGAGTTACGCTCATCACGTGCCAAACGGGCCCGACCACTCCCCACTCCACATCTCGCTCAATTCTTCGGGGACCGAACGTGCCGACGCCGCACGTAACCGGCGTCTGCTGCTGGCTGCCGCCAAGAACCTCATCGATCACCACGGTGCGGCCGCGGTGACGATGGAGGCGGTTGCCCGCGAAGCGGGTGTGGGCAAGGGCACAGTGTTCCGTCGCTTCGGCAGCCGGACCGGGCTCATGCTCGCTCTCCTCGACCACAGCGAGTCCGAGATCCAGCAGGCGTATCTGTCCGGTCCGGAGCCGCTGGGTCCCGGCGCTCCCCCGCTCGACCGACTCCTCGCCTACGGTCGCGCTCGCCTCAAGCTCACCGCCGACCACCTCGACATCCTGCTGGAGGCCGGCGCCGGCGCCGAGGACTTCATGAGTCACCCGGTGGCCCGAACGTCCACCCAGCATGTGCAGATCCTGTTGCGCCAGTTGGGTTTCGACGGCGCGCTGGATTTCCTGGCCCTCACTGTCCAGGCGCCGCTCTCGGCGAGTTCGGTCCGCTACCTGTTGGTGGACGTCGGGCTCGACCTCGAGACGATCACCCATCAGTGGCAGGACATGGTCACCGCGCTCGTCACCGGACACGACCGGTCCTGACCCGTCGGGTCCATCCCGGTCACGACGTCCTCGCGGCGGCGGGTCAGGCGGCGAGGTGTCCGGCGTACTCGCCGCGCGCCGCGGCTCGCGGACACCTAGCCTGGGTTCCTGTGAAAGCTGTGATCATCGGCGCCGGTATGGGCGGGACCTCGGCGGGCATCGCGTTGCGACAGCTCGGGCACGAGGTCGAGATATACGAGCAGGTCACCGAGAACCGCCCCGTCGGCGCGGCGATCTCGGTGTGGTCCAACGGGGTCAAGTGCCTGAACCACCTCGGCCTCGAAGCCGAGACCGCCGCGCTGGGCGGCATCGTCGATTCGATGAGCTACATCGACGCATTCACCGGAGAGACGATGTGCCGCTTCAGCATGGCACCGCTCATCGACGAGGTCGGGCAACGTCCTTACCCGATCGCACGCGCCGAACTCCAGCTCATGCTCATGAACGCCTTCGGCCACGACGAGATCCGGTTCGGCAAGAAGATGGTCGCCGTCCACGACGGTCCGGACGGCGCCACTGTCGAATTCGCCGACGGCACCACTGCCCAGGGTGATGTCGTCATCGCCGCCGACGGTGCGAGATCGCTTGCCCGCGACCATGTGCTCGGTCACGCGGTCGAGCGTCGTTACGCGGGGTACGTGAACTTCAACGGACTCGTCCCGATCGACGAGGAGATCGGACCGGCCACCGAATGGACCACCTACGTGGGCGATTCGCGTCGGGTATCGGTGATGCCGGTGGCGGGCAACCGGTTCTACTTCTTCTTCGACGTGACCATGCCTGAAGGGGTTCCGTTCGAACGTGGAACCGCACGCGAGGTGCTCGCCGAGGAGTTCGCCGGATGGGCGCCCGGCGTCCAGAAGCTCATCGAGACACTGGATCCCGCGACCACCAACCGCGTCGAGATCCTCGACATCGATCCGTTCCACACCTGGGTCCGGGGACATGTAGCACTACTCGGCGACGCCGCACACAACACCACCCCCGACATCGGGCAGGGTGGTTGTTCGGCGATGGAAGATGCGATCGCCCTGCAGTTCGCCTTCCGTGATCACGCCGACGACCTGCACGCGGCCCTCGCGACCTATGAGGCGTCACGCACCGAACGGGCCGCCGACCTCGTGCTCCGCGCACGGAAGCGCTGCGACGTCACGCACGGCAAGGACCCGGAGGCGACCGCGGCCTGGTACGAGGAACTGCGATCCGAGGATGGCACCAACGTCATCCGCGGGATCGTCGGCAACATCGTCGGCGGCCCGCTCACGTAGGGCCGCGGCGGGAGCGCCGTCGATCATCCGCCGGTCGAGGGTCCTTCGGTGTGCTCCGCGCCGGCGTCGAGTCGTGCGGTCTCCAGGCCGTCGTGCGCGACGAGGGCGTTCTCGCGCGAGAGGGTCGGCCCGGGCGCCAGCAGCGACACCACCGACCACGGCGCGCGGGACGGTGAATCCCCGAGCCCGAGGATGCCGCCGGTCTCGAAGTCCGGCACGCCGAACCGCACACCCGAATCGTTGACGTAGAACAGCGATTCGGTGCGCGAGCTGTCCGCCTCGTTGCCGGTCACCTGCAGATACTGGCCCGAGCCCGGCGGCATGTAGACCGCGTCGAGGTTCGGTCCGGCACCATCGGACGACGTCAGCCGGACCGGCACCGCGTCCGACGCGAGCGGCAGTTCACGCCCCGCGAGCAACGTCGTCTGTGCGCGCGGCTCCCCCGTCCCGCGGGTCCAGGTGCGGCACAGCGTCGGATCGCCGCCCACGTCCAGCAGCGTCGGCGCGACTTCGGGAAAGTCCGAGACGGGTTCCGACTCCACGGTTCTCAGCGCAGCGAGCTGCCCCGGGGCGACGGTGGTCACCGGAGCTGCGTCGGAGTCGGCCAGCCGCATGAGTTCGGCGGTCGGGGCGCTGATCTCCTGCACCCCGTCGCGCAGCACCAGATGATAGGACGTCGTGTCGTCGACACCGACCGACTTGACGACACTGCCGACACTCGCGCCGTCGACTGCCCCGGGCTGGCCGGCACCCGAGATCTCCGGCACGGCAAGCGGATCGACCAGTGGGAAGGTGTTGAGTAGGCCGGTGGACATCTGCCGGGGCGTGGCCCCCTCGAGACCGAGGGCCCGCATGACGGGCGCGCTCTCGGTGTCGACAGCGGCACGGACCGGACTCCAGACACCGTCCCGGAACAGCTGATACACCAGGAAGGTCTGGTCGCCGCCATCGACGAGCACGGCGTCGGCGGGGTTCGCCGTCCCGATCGCGTCACCCAGACGCGGCGTCTCGGCGATGACGGTCTGCTCGATCGACTCGACCGGCGCGTCCGACACGGTCGACGAATCGCAGACCGTCCAGGTGGAGGAGTCCGGGTGCGCCGACTTCGGCAGTGCCGCCGGCGCACCCGGGATGCCCAACAGGGGTCCGCGCGGGTACGGCTTGAGCTTGTTGTCCCCGACCGAGGTCGGCGACTCCGAGCTACCCGTCACCAGCCGTGCCGAGGCCAGGTTGAGGACGGGATGCAGGGTGTCCTCGATCAGGACGTAGGTGCTGCCGCTGTTCTTGCTGACGATGATCGTGGCGTCGCCGACGGACCCCTGCGGCCGGATCAGGCCCCAGATTCCACACCCGCCGAGGACCAGCAGACCGAGGACGGTCCCGACCACGAGCGCCTGCAACTGTGAACGCATGGGATCGTGCAACATCCGGACGTCGCGTCGTACCAGGGCGTGCTCGAGCCTCTTGATCAGGAAACGGTAGCCGTTGACCTGGGCTTTGGTCGTCAGCTGACGTGCCACGGCTCCCCCTGTCCGCACCCGGGCCGCGGCGTCGGACCTTCTCCGGCGGCGAGCGGGTTGTGATCTCCTGCGGCATACCCCCTGCCGCGCGGTAGTAGCCTAACCGACAAACATGCCCCTGACGTGTGGGGCTCCACCGCTTGTGCACACTCTCGGTGGACGGCACACGCCAGTCGGCAGCGGTGATCGAGGGGGTCGCAACCGTGGAGCGGAACAGGCGTGGGATCGCACTGCCCACACTCGTCGTGATCGAGGCGGTGCTGGCGCTCGGACTCGTCGTCTGGGTGGTGTCCGGCAGCGTCTGGGGTGCAACCGCACTCGGCGTGGCCGCGGTCGTCTCCGCAGGTCTGGTGCGGGTCGGCGGCCGGCCGTCGGTGTTCGGTCGAATCGTGGCGAATCTGTCGTTCTCGTGGTCGCGGATGCGCCGCGACCACGCCGATCTCGCCCCGGCCCCGTTCGACATCCCGCTGCCCGCCCCCAGTACCCACGCCACCGCACGGCGGACATCGGCTCCGACGACCATCGGCGCGAGGTGGGTCGGCGACACCCTGGTCACCGTCGTCCGGGTGGACCCGGGCAGCCCGGCCGTCACCTACCTGACCCCGGGCCACAGCGAACTCGGCGACGAATCGGGCCAGGTGGTGCCCCTCGGCGTCCTGGCCGAGTGCATCAGTCCCTACGACATCCGGCTCAGCTCCATCGAGGTCATCAGTCACGGTGTGCGCGTGTGGGGTTCGGGCATCGCGCCGGACACCTACGACCGCACCCTGGGCCCGCTGTCGGCGACGGCCCAACGGTCGGTGCTGGTCGTCCTCCGGCTCAATCCCCTCGACTGCGCCGACGCCGTCGCCCGCCGCGGGGGCGGCGCGACCGGTGCACTGCGCACCGCGACGGTGACCACCCGCCGCGTCGCCAAGAGGCTCGCCGAACACGGCTTGTCGACGACCATCCTGTCGGCGGCACAGATCACCGCCATCACGGCGCAGCTCATCGAGGGCGCAAGCCTCGACTCGCTCGCCGAGGAACGCGACTCGGTCGGCGTCGCCGGTCTGCGGATGCGCAGCGCCGCCGTCGAACCGGCCGCCCTGACCGACGTGCTGCGCGGCATCTGGGTCAACTCCGCGGTCTCGACGACCGTCACCGTGAAGTTGTGCCCACGAGTCACCGAGGGCAGGCGTCGCGGCGATCGCACGACGGTCGAGGTGTCCGGGATCGTCCGCGTCAACGAGTTCCCCGCCGCGAGGCGCGCACTCGGTGGATGGCCCGCGGGTCTGATCCCCCTCGACGGCCGCCAGTTCGACGCTCTCGCAGCGAGTCTCCCCATCTCGACGCCGACCCGGCTCGACCGGGCCGTACCCGCACTCACGGGTTCGGAGGCGGAGGCGTTCCTCGCCTCGGCGCGTATCCCGGCAGGCGGTTGCGGCCAGCTCATCGGCGCCGATCACGCCGGCCGCGCGGTCGCCACCCGGCTCGTCGGACCCGGTATCTCCACGGTCTCGGTCGCCGCGGGCATTCACGTCGTGGCCCAGATCGCTCTCCGCGCAGTCGCGGTCGGTGCCGCGGTGCGCGTGCACACCGACCGCCCGCACCGGTGGACCCCGGTGGTCACCGCCGTGGGCGATCCGAGCGCGCTGTCACTCTCGGGCGACCGCACCCCGGCGCGCCCCGGCCCCGGCCTGGTCATCGTCGACGGTGTGGCGCCACCTTCCCCACAACCCGACACCACGCGGATGATCGTCGTCGCACCGGGCCTCGGCGAACCCGCCGACGGCGCCACCGTCGCGCTGCGTCAGAATCCGCGTACGCCACAGGACATCGCACTCGACACCGGCGGGCGGCCGATCCTGGTCACCATGGTCGCGACCCCCGACGAATGGAACCTGATCGGCGGCTACCCCGAACCCGCGGGCACCGCTGCGGCTACTCCGGTCCGGCGCTGACGGACTGACATCATTCGGACGCGGACGCCACCGATGAGGTCGGGTCGGGTCGCGCCGAGACCGCGGCCGGCACCAGCGCGCGGTAGAAGACCGCACGAGCCGACGCCGCGCGGACGATGACGTCCGGGTCGTCGTCGGTGATCCACACCGCCCGTCCGGCCGTCACGGTGAGCGGGTTCCCACCCGCCGGTCGGACCTCCACCGCGCCGCTGAGCACGGCGAGGATCTGCGGGCCCGGCATGTCGAAGCAGATCGACGAGGCGTGGTGGAGGCCCGTCCCGTCGAGTTCGACACGCGACAGCCGGAATTCGGGAGCGGGGGTGAGGTACACGCGCTCGGCGCCGACGGTCCGGATCTGCGGGGTCAGGTCCGAGACATCGACCGGGGTGAAGTCGAGGACGCGCAACAACTCGGGAACGTCGATGTGTTTGGGCGTCAGTCCGCCCCGCAGCACGTTGTCGGAGTTCGCCATGATCTCCACGCCCGTACCGCGGAGGTAGGCGTGCAGGTTGCCCGCGGACAGATAGAGACCCTGCCCGGGTTCAAGGTGAATGTTGTTGAGCAGCAACGATGCCAGGACACCGGGATCGTTCGGGTAGGCCTCCCCGAGTTCACACACCGTCCGCAGTTCGGCGACGAACTCCGTCTCACCCGCGCTCAGCACGGTGACCGCGCCGGCGAGTACCGCCGGGACCAGCTGACGGAGCAGCGACTCGGGCAGCGTCAGCCACGTCGTGAAGAGCGCCCGCAGCCCCTCCGAGTCCGGCTGCCCCGCGAGCATCCCCAGATAGGGGTCGAGCTCACTGACCTGCAGTGCGCGGAGCAACCGAATGGTGTCCTCCGGTCGACGGAAGCCGGCCAGGGCGTCGAACGGGGTCGTCGCGACGATCAGTTCGGGCTTGTGCCATGGATCGCGGTAGTTGCGGTCGCGGGCTTCGAGCGCGACACCGCGGGAGTTCTCGCGTTCGAATCCTGCCCGGGCCTGTTCGGCGGACGGATGTGCCTGCAGGGACAGCGGTTCCTCGGCGGCGAGCACCTTCAGGAGGAACGGCAGACGCTCGCCGAAAGCCGCCGTGCTTGCCGCGCCGAGCGTACCGATCGGATCCGCGTCGATCACGTCGACGAGATCCTGCTCGATCCCGGCGACATCGACGCACCGAGCCGACCCCGCGGGATGGGACCCGAACCACAGCTCCGCCTCCGGGTGCGCCGACGGCACGGACCTACCCTGCATGGACGCGATCGCGGTCCGCGACCCCCAGGCGTATGGCCGCACCACTCCGTCGATGATCCTCATTGCAACGCGTTCCCAACCAGGCGGAGGTACACCGCCGCCATCTCGACCCGTAGTGCCACGATCAGGAAATCCAGTACATCCCCCGGGCCGTCGGCCACCGGATCCTCACCCGGCGCCGGACGCCGGTCCTCCCACTCGCGGCCGTCCGCGCCCCCGGCGGCCGAAGTCTCTTGCGCACGATCGATTCCGACGAGGAGATCGACCTCGCCGAGACCGGTGATCCGCTGACGCGTGAACCATTCCCGCCGCCCCGTCGAGACGACCTGGACACGCGGCGCGGGAGCTGCCGGCGGTCCGTCGAAGTCGGGGTCGTAGAAGATCGAGTCCGCACTCGGTGCGACATCCGAGCGCGACCCGAGCAACTGCACCATTCGCGAGACGTCCGTGAGTTCGGCTGCGGCGCTGACGATCCCGGAGAGTCCGACGAGCCCGGCGACGGCATGCCGGGCGATGGCCGCGCCGGCCGGGCTGTCCGCCGTCCAGACGGTGGGGCGGCCCCGGACGCGCAGCGCCAGCGATTTGGCGCGATTGTGGAAGGCGTCGCGGGCCGGGTGTCCGGTCGAGGCCTCGTCGTCGAGTGCGTCGGCGAGGTCGTCGAGTGCGGGCACGCTCCCGGTGAACCGGACCTGGGTCAGCGCACCGAACACCGCGAGCAGCGCGGCGGCGAACCCCACGAAGCGGAAGCGGGGTTCGATGTCGAACCGCGGCGCAAGGTTGATCCCGTTGCCGCCCAGCGCATCTCGAAGAGGCCCGGCCACGGGGGCGACCACCACGACCTCGGCCCGCCGGCGTAACGCCCGCGCGGCGGCGTCGGCGAGCGCCATGTCCCCGGCATCGTCGCCGGCGACGATCACGACGTCGAGCGGGCCGATCCACCCGGGCAACACCGGACCACTGACCACCGGGACGTCCACCCGGGCCCCGAGCGTGGCCACCGCGAAGTCGGTCGCCCGATGGGAGACGCCGCTGGAACCGTGGACCACGATGACGCTACGGGGACGCAGGTCCGCGAGCGGGGCGAGCACGCCTTCGCGCACCGCTTCGGCGACGGCGCGCACCTGTGCGCCGGCGAGCGCGACCGCTCTCAGCAAACCGTCGACATCGGCCGAGATCAGCTCCTCGGCGTCGTCGAGGTCGGGGGAACCGGTTCGCATGTCACCAGGGTAGCCAGGTCGCGGAGTCGGCGCGCACGTACTCGGCACAGTGTCTGTGTGGTCCACGCCCCCCGCGCGGTGGTGACCGGTCAGTCGACCGGGTCCGGCAGTACCCGCAGGTGTCCGCGGCGCCCCGGGCGCGGCCGGGTCTGGTGTCGCGGGGCCCCGGCCGGCTGCGACGGTGCATCGACCGGGCCGGCGCGGTGCCGACCCGTCCGACGGTCGTCCACGGCATCGCGATGGGCCTCGACGAACGCGGTGTCCTCGAAGGCGTCGAGGGCGTCGATCGGACTGCGGTCGACGTACCGCGGGCGTCCACCGCCGGCGACGGCTCCGGCTTCCCGAACCGCCTCGGCGAGCGCGGTCAGCTCTTGATCCTCGGCCGGCGGCGCGGAGAATCCCCGCTCGCTGCGCAGCATCTCCCAGCCGCGCGGGACGGTGATCCGGCGGGCGTGATCGTCGCACAGGTCCCACGAGTGCGGCTCCTGCGACGTCGCGAGCGGACCGATCACCGCGGTCGACTCGGCGTAGACGAAGGTCAGGGTAGCCACCGCGGATCGGGCGCAGCCGGGTCGGCAGCACAGTCGGGGAAGCTTCACGTGACGAGATTAGCCCTCGTCGCTCGCAACCGCGTCGGCGACACGCTCACCGGGCGGGCGGCCGGCGAAGACCCGGACCGCCGGAGCAGACACGCAGTGACCGGAGGAGACACGGACTCGTCCGACCTCCTACACTCTCGCCATGCGTATCGACCCGAAGCCGACTCCACGTGGCTCCTCCGGCCTGCCGGAGGCGCGCCGCGGTCGTCGGCGGACGGGTCGTCACCGCGATCGTCGCGGACGGGGACTGCGCTCGCCGTTGCTGCCACAGGGCGTGCCCGCCCACAACAGCCGGTCCGATGAATTCGACGCGGTCGCCCTGGAGGCGTTCGCCGAGATCGACGCGCAGTGGCATGACCAGATCGCCGGACTCGACATCGCCGTCGACGAGATCCCCCGGCTCCTGCCACGTGACCCCGAGACGGTCGAGTGGCCCGACGAGGTGACCGCCGACGGTGCGGTGCCGCTCGCACGGCTGATCCCGGCCGGGATGGATGTGAACGGCGCACCGACGCGGGCGCAGATCATCCTGTTCCGCCGGCCACTGGAGTCCCGGGCCAAGAAGGGCACCGAGTTGCTGGATCTGATCCACGAGGTACTCGTGCAACAGGTGGCGACGCATCTGGGCGTCGACGAAGACACGATCGACCGCGGACCAGAGTGATCCGCGGTCGATGATCGGTGGGGACGACTCCGTCGCGAGCCGTCCGGTCAGATGGTGACGCCGGTCAGATGATGCCGCGCTTGAGACGCCGGCGCTCACGCTCCGACAGGCCGCCCCAGATGCCGAAGCGTTCGTCGTTGTGCAGGGCGTACTCGAGGCATTCGGACTTGACCTCGCAGCCCTGGCAGATCCGCTTGGCCTCACGTGTCGACCCACCCTTTTCCGGGAAGAACGCCTCGGGGTCGGTCTGCGCACACAGGGCACGGTCCTGCCACTGCTCTTCGACGGCGTCGAAGAGATCGTCGAAGTCGTTGGGCACCAACGAAAGATGACGACGACCCGGCTCGGCCTCGTCGGCGACGGGCCCGTGCGGCGACCCGAAGTCGGTCCCGATACCGATGGCCGACGCGGCGGCGGTGCCGCCGATCATCGAATCATCAACGGGGCCAAGGGTGTTGAATTCGGCGGTGAATTGCGGGCGGTTCTGTGGTTCAAGCGGATTGCCGATCGGGTTTTCCAAAGCCATCGTCGGCGCCTCCTAGCTCGGGATGTTGGTAGTTTCTGCGTCCTCTGCGAACACGGCCTGTGTGCCGCACCCACCACTGTTGCCACACCACTTGTACTACGGATGTGGAAACACCCACATCAGACGTACACAGCGCCCGAGCGACGGCCCGCGAAGTGCCGGAACCGACCCTCACCCGAGTTCGAACATACGATCGAATCCGTTGAAGTCCAGCGGTTTTCGATCCGAAGGTTCTCGATCTCAAACTCGGAATGACACTGATGTGATTACACACGCCCAAGGCGGTCCCGGTCAAGTTGAAGTCAAAGATTCTCTGTTTACCACCAGGATCCGACAACCCTGTGACTCGACACGACATTGACCTCAACCCGACGTGAATGTCACACCGAACCCGGCACGGGTCGAAACCATCCGCACCGCACCGACAGCGCCTGACCGCCGACTCGCACCGCGCACTACAGTGGCGGTGTGAAGGAGTACCTGCTGTGAAGGTGACCGTACTCGTCGGGGGCGTCGGAGGGGCACGATTCCTCCTCGGTCTGCGCGAATTGTTCGGCCCGACGGCGTTCCCGGCCCCCCAGGACGACGCGTCCGGCGCCCCGGCGACCGAGCACGAGATCACCGCCATCGTGAACGTGGGCGACGACGCCTGGATGCACGGCGTCCGCATCTGCCCCGACCTCGACACCTGTATGTACACACTCGGGGGCGGGATCGATCCCGAACGCGGGTGGGGTCGGCGCGACGAATCCTGGCGCGCGAAAGAGGAACTCGCCGCCTACGGGGCCGACCCGGATTGGTTCGGCCTCGGCGATCGCGATCTCGCGACCCACCTCATCCGGACCCAGATGCTCGACGCCGGGTACCGGCTGTCCGACGTCACGGCCGCCCTGTGCCGGCGCTGGGTCCCCGGGGTGCGGCTCCTGCCCGTCACCGACGATCGTCACGAAACCCACGTCGTGGTCGCCAAACCCGACGGCGAGGACGGCGAACGGGTCGCGATCCACTTCCAGGAATGGTGGGTACGCCATCGCGCGCAGATCCCCACCTTCGGCTTCGCGCAGGTCGGTTCGGACGACACGGCGCCGGCACCCGGCGTCCTCGACGCGATCGCCGACGCCGATGTCATCCTCCTCGCGCCGTCGAACCCGGTCGTGAGCATCGGCGCCATCGTCAGTGTTCCCGGGATGCGCAGCGCGCTGCGCCAGACCAAGGCCCCGGTGGTCGGGATCTCACCGGTCATCGACAACCGTCCCCTGCGCGGCATGGCCGACGAATGCCTGTCCGTGATCGAGGTCGAGTCCTCGGCACAGGGGATCGCCGGACACTACGGCGCCCGCAGCGGCAACGGGATTCTCGACGGTTGGCTCATCGCCGACGGCGACCACGCCGCTGTCGACGGCATCGCCGTCGGTACCGCACCGCTGCTCATGACCGACCCCGCGGCCACCGCGCAGATGGTGCGTGCGGCCTGCGCGCTCGTCGACGTACCGCTGCCCGAGACCAACAAGGGCGTGCAGTGACCGCTCGCCCCGACCACCGCGCACCGGGACATCTCGAGATCCGGCCGGTGACCGGCCTGCCCGAGTTCACCGCCGACTCCGACGTCGCGGGCGAGATCCTCGGCGCCGCACCCTGGCTCGAGTCCGGCGACGTGCTGGTGGTCACCAGCAAGATCATCTCCAAGGCCGAAGGGCGGATGGTCGATGCGCCCAGCGATCCCGAGGAGCGGGACGCACTGCGTCGTCGCCTCGTCGACGCCGAATCGGTGCGCGTCCTGGCCCGTAAGAACCGAACCCTGATCACCGAGAACCGTCTCGGCCTGGTGCAGGCCGCGGCCGGGATCGACGGCTCGAATGTGCGCAGCGATCAGCTGGCACTCCTGCCGGAGAACCCCGACCGCAGTGCGGCGTCACTGCGGCGTGCCATCGCCGACGCCGCCGGCCTCGACGTCGCGGTGATCATCACCGACACGATGGGTCGGGCCTGGCGGACCGGACAGACCGACGTTGCCATCGGCGCGGCCGGCATCGCCGTGACCCACCCATACGAGGGCGGCGTCGACGACTACGGGAATCCGTTGATCGTCACCGAGATAGCGGTGGCCGACGAACTCGCCGCCGCGGCAGACCTCGTCAAGGGCAAGCTCGCCGCCGTCCCCGTCGCCGTCGTCCGCGGGTTCGCTCCGGCCGACGACGGCACCACCGCCGCCGACCTCATCCGTCCCTACGACGAGGACCTGTTCCGCCTCGGGACCGAAGAGGCGATCGCACAGGGCCGCCGAGAGGCCATCCGCACCCGGCGTTCGGTGCGCACCTTCGCCGACCGGCCCGTCGACCCGGCGGAGCTGCGCGACGCCCTCGCCGAGGCGCTCACCGCCCCGGCACCCCACCACACACATCCGGTCCGCTTCGTGTGGATGCGTTCCGCCTCGCGACGCCGCGAACTGCTCGACGCGATGACGCGCGACTGGCGCACCGACCTCGAATCGGACTCGAAGACAGCCGAATCCATCGAGAAGCGACTTCGACGCGGGCAGATCCTCTACGACGCCCCGGAACTGGTGATCCCGTTCCTCGTACCCGAGGGCGCCCACGACTACCCCGATGATCGTCGCAACGCCGCCGAGCACACGATGTTCACCGTGGCCGCGGGCGGGGCGGTCGCCACCCTGCTCACCGCGCTGGCGGTCCGCGACATCGGCAGCTGCTGGGTCGGGTCGACCATCTTCGCCGCGCCGACGGTGCGCCGCGTCCTCGATCTGGATTCGAGTTGGGAACCGCTGGGGGCCGTCGCCATCGGACATCCGCTCGAACCGGCCGGGTTGCGCGACCCCGCCCCCACCGCGGAGTGGGTCGTCGAACTGTGACCGCCGAGTCGCTGCACGCCTCCGCCGTCGAGGCCCTGACACGGTGGGAGACACCCGATCCCGCCCAGGACTCCCTGCGTCACGCATATCTCGCGTTCCTCGCCGCGTCCCCGGACGGGTGTCTTCGGGCCTGCGCACCAGGACATCTGACGGGTTCGGCGATCGTCTTCGACGCGACGCGCCGACACGTTCTGCTGACCCTGCACCCCCGCGTCGGGAAGTGGATACAGCTCGGCGGTCACTGCGAACCCTCCGACGATTCCCTCGCCGGCGCGGCGCTGCGCGAGGCGCGAGAAGAGTCGGGCATGCCCGAACTCGTGCTCGACACCGCCGACCCCACGCTCGCCGGTGACGGGATGGTCCACCTCCACACCCACCCGATCACCTGCTCCTTGGGAGTCCCCACCCGCCACCTCGACGTCCGCTACCGGGTGGTCGCCGCCCCGACGCCCGACGGCGAACTCCCCCGCGTCGTATGCAGTGACGAGTCCGTGGACCTCCGCTGGTGGCCGGTCGACGCGCTTCCGGACGACGCCGGAGACGACATCGCGACGCTCATCGACGCGGCCTTGCGGGACGGCGGCTCCCCCGCTCCCTGAGGTGCGAGCGAAGCGAGCCACGAAGGGCCGTCGTCAGACCCGGATGTTCTTCCCTACCGTCACGACACCACCGGCGCTGACGGAGAACCGCTCGCGGTCGGCGCTCACGTCGACACCGAGTTGCTCGCCGTCGCCCACCACGACGTTCTTGTCGAGGATCGCCTTGCGGACGACGGCACCCTTACCGACGCGGACGCCGGGCATCAGCACGCTGCCCTCGACCACCGCGCCGTCCTCGACGATGACGTTCGACGAGAGCACGGAGTTGCGCACCGTGCCGGCGGAGATGATGCATCCGGAACCGACCACGGAGTCCTCCGCGACCCCGCCCTGGACGAACTTGGCGGGCGGCAGGTTGTGGGTCTCGCCGCGGATGGGCCAGCGGCCGTTGTAGAGGTTGAAGATCGGGTGGACCGACACCAGGTCCATGTGCGCCTCGTAGAACGCATCCAGTGTTCCGACGTCGCGCCAGTAACCGGTGTCGCGTTCGGTGGCACCGGGTACCTGGTTGTCCTTGAAGTCGTAGACGAAGGCGGTGTTCCGGCGCACGAAGGCCGGGATGATGTCACCGCCCATGTCGTGGTCGGAGTCCGAGTCGGCGGCGTCGGCGCGCAGCGCGTCGACCAGCGCCTCGGTGGTGAACACATAGTTGCCCATCGACGCGAACGTCACGTCGGGATCGTCCGGCGTGCCGGGCGGATCGGCCGGCTTCTCCAGGAAGCGGGTGATCTTCCCGCTCTCGTCGGAGTCGATGCAGCCGAAGGCCACCGCCTCCGCTCGGGGCACGCGGATCCCGGCCACCGTGACGTCGGCGCCGGATTCGATGTGCGCGGCCACCATCTGCGACGGATCCATCCGGTACACGTGATCGGCTCCGAAGACGACGATGTACTCGGGTCGTTCGTCGGTGATGAGGTTCATCGACTGGAAGATCGCATCGGCACTGCCGGTGTACCAGCGTGGTCCGAGTCGCTGCTGGGCCGGCACCGGGGTGATGTACTCGCCGTGGAATCCCGACGTCCACCAGGTCTGCGAGATGTGCCGGTCCAGCGAATGCGACTTGTACTGTGTCAGCACGCAAATGCGCTCGTAACCGGCATTGACCAGGTTGGACAGCACGAAGTCGATGAGTCGGTAGGCACCGCCGAAGGGCACCGCAGGTTTGGCGCGGTCCATCGTCAGCGGGTACAGACGCTTGCCTTCGCCGCCTGCGAGGACGATGCCGAGGACGTGCGGCTCAGATCTCACTCCCCCAACTTAACCGCGATCGAAGCCGTCGGCCAGATGACCGGGCGGTCAGTATGCGTGGCGTCGGCCGCGACCGGGGTTTGGCAGCACCGATGGCGATCTGCGCGCGTTGGCACTAGCGTCGAGATCATGCGGGTGGCGATGATGACACGGGAATATCCACCTGAGGTCTACGGTGGCGCCGGGGTCCACGTCACCGAATTGGTCCGGTATCTGCGCGATCTCATCACCGTCGACGTGCACTGCATGGGCGCCGAGCGGGAGACTGCCTCGGTGTACACCCCCGACCCGGGGTTGGCCGGGGCGAATGCGGCGATCACGACGCTGTCGGCCGATCTGCGGATGGTGGTGGGTGCGTCCGGTGCCGATGTCGTGCACTCCCACACCTGGTACACCGGCCTTGCCGGGCACCTGGCGGGACAGCTCTACGACGTGCCGCACGTGCTGACCGCCCACTCGCTCGAACCGTCGCGCCCGTGGAAGGCCGAGCAACTCGGCGGCGGGTACCGGGTGTCGAGCTGGGTGGAACGCAACGCGGTGGAGTACGCCGACGCGGTGATCGCGGTGAGCTCGGGGATGCGCACCGAGATCTGTGACACCTACCCGCGTCTGGACCCTGAGCGTGTCCATGTGGTGCGCAACGGGATCGACACATCTCAATGGTTCCCGGTCGACGATCCGTTCGGACCCGACTCGACGCCGACCGCACTCGGGCTCGACCCGGATCGCCCGATCGCGGCGTTCGTCGGCCGGATCACCCGGCAGAAGGGCGTCGCACATCTGGTGGCCGCGGCGCACCGGTTCGATCCGGACATCCAGCTCGTCCTCTGTGCTGGTGCCCCCGACACGCCGGAGATCGGCGCCGAGATCGAGAGCGCGGTGGGCGAACTCTCCGCCTCGCGTCCCGGCGTCCACTGGGTGCGCGAGATGCTCCCACTCCCCCGCATCCGCGAGATCCTGACCGCGGCAACGGTCTTCGTGTGCCCATCGGTGTACGAACCGCTGGGCATCGTCAACCTCGAGGCGATGGCCTGCGGTACCGCGGTGGTGGCCTCGGCGGTCGGCGGCATTCCCGAGGTGGTGCGCGACAACGTCACCGGCCGCCTCGTGCGGTACGACCCCGTCGATCCGGCGACCTTCGAACACGATCTCGCCGACACGGTGAACGCGGTGGCCTCGGATGCGGCGGCGGCGTCGGCGATGGGGGTGGCCGGCCGCGAACGCGCCGAAGCCGAGTTCTCCTGGGCGTCGATCGCCGAACAGACGCTGGGTGTCTACGAGTCCGTACGGCGTTGAGCGGGTGAGCGTCCGCGGACGGGCCGACACGTGGTCACCACGACCGACACCGTGACCGGCACCCGACCGTCCCCGGCGAAGGCCGCGGCCCGCGAGCGGATGTCGGCCTCGTCGGAGTGAAATGCCGACGGGCCCATGGCGACCAGATCCCCCACGGTCTGCGCGTCGACGTCTGCGGAGTACCGGACAGGTAACTCGTCGACCAATTCGAAGCCCGCGTCGAGCGAGGCACGGAGGCGCTCGGATTTGGCCTCGTCGACACGCAGCATCGCCATCGGCTCGATGAGTTCGCCGAGGTGGTCGGGCCCCGGACTCACGATGATCAGTGCGCCATCAGGGGCCAGTACGCGGGCGAACTCGCTCGCGTTGCGCGGCGCGAACACCGAGAGCACCACCGCGACAGCGTCATCGACGACGGGCAGGCCGCGCCAGACGTCGGCGACGACGGCAGCGAGGGGTCGGGGTCCCCGCGCCATGGCCCGCGCGCAGTACTTCGAGAGGTCCAGGCCGATTCCGGCGGCCGAGGACCGTCCGTCACCGCCGGGCACCCCACTCGCCTCGACCGCGGTGCGAAGATAGTGTCCGCCACCGGCCCCCGCGTCGAGGATCACCGGCCGGTCGTGTCCACCCGTGACCTCGGCCGCGCGGCCGGCGACGAAATCGACCACGGGGAGCAGGAAACCGGAGTCGTGCACGCGGGCTCGGGCGGCCACCATGGCTGCGGTGTCGGCGCGCAGCGCGCCGGACCGGCCGTCGAGCAGTGAGACATAGCCCTGACGGGCGAGGTCGAAAGAATGCGCCTGCGGACAGCGCAGCGACGCGCCGTCGGCCGACAGGCGCCCGGTACACACCGGGCAGCGCAGGATCTCGAGTACCGAAGTGAGGCCATGCGCCCGGTGCGGGGTCGGTGGGTCCGCCCGGGCCTCATGGGAACTACCCTCGTGGGGCATGTTCAGCCGGTTACCCCGCGGAGTTCCTCGCCCAGCGCGGCTGCTTCGTCGGCGGTCAGCTCGACGACCAGTCGACCTCCACCTTCGATCGGAATCCGGACAACGATTCCACGCCCTTCTTTGGCCGCTTCGAGGGGGCCGTCCCCAGTACGTGGCTTCATTGCCGCCATTCTCAAGCTCCCTTCAAGGTCCCTGCTCCGAACATGATACGTGCCCGGGTCGCACACGATTGTCAGTGCGCGACACGCGCGCCGCGCGGTCTCGACGTACGGCCCCTACTGGGGGGTGCTCGGCGGGCCGGACCGCCCGGCGTCCACGCCGCTGTTCCCGGTGATACCAGCGGCGGGATCGTCCGGAGCCGCGTCTGCTTCCGCCCCGGGCACCGACTCCCGTTCGCGCAGACGCGTGATCACCGACCGCAGGTCGTCGACCTCACGCGCGAGACGTGCCAGCGCCCAGTCGACTTCGGCCTGCTTGTAACCACGCGGGGTCTGGGCGAAGCGCAACGCACGCACGTCGTCACCGGTGATGCCCACCGACGGCAACCGGGTGAGCGTGGTGTCGGGCTCGACCGGCGGCAGATCTTCTCCGCGTCCGAACACGAACCAGACGACAGCGAACACGATCGCGACGACGAGTCCCATGATCAGCAGGTACAGCAGCAGCGTCTGCATGCGTTCCATCCTGGCAGAAGCGCCCGGACGACGGCCCGGCACAGCACCGACCCGGCGACGGCCACCCGCGTCAGGGCGGGCGGCGTCGCCGGGTCGGGGCCGGGTTCATCAGGTCTGGCTCAGCAGGTCCGGAGCCGGCTAGGAGGCCATCTCCTCGGCCTTGGGGGCCAGGGCGCGCACGGTGTTCATCGGCGGACGATCCTCGAGATAGACCTCGGTGGTGTGCGGCGTGAAGGAGCCGTCGGGTTCGGCGGTGAACTGGGTGAGCCCGACGCCCGAGTCCTCGATGCCGCAGCGGCGCATCAGGGTTCCGACGATCTGGCGGCTCATGACCCCCAATTCCACCAGCGGGCGGTTGCGATGGGTTCGGACCCCGAGGTTGACCTGACCGATCCCGGCCAGGCCGTACCGGTCATAGGTGTCGATGAGCAGGCCGATCTCGACCCCGTAGCCCGGCGCGAACGGCACCGAGGAGAGCAGTTCGCGCGTGCCGGCGTACTCGCCGCCGAGTGGCTGCAGCACCGCGGTGAGATCCGGCTTCTGGGATGCCAGGAGGGGGCGTGCCACGAGCTCGGTCACGCGTCCGCCGCCGTTGGCGTCGTGCGTACCGCCCGTGCGCAGCGGGCGCCGGTAGTAGCCCTTCACGAGCTGGATCTCGGGGTTCAGCAGGAGCGGACCGAGCATCTTTGGCACGAACATCGGGTCCGGGTCGATGAGGTCGGAATCGACGAATGCGATGATGTCGCCGGTCGCCACGGCGACCGAACGCCACAGCACCTCACCCTTGCCCTTGACCGGGTCCAACTCGGGTACCGCCTCCTCGCGGGAGATCACCTGCGCGCCGGCGGCGAGCGCGCGCTCGGCGGTGGCATCGGTGGACCCGGAGTCCAGCACGATGATCTCGTCGACCAGGGTGCCGTACAGCGGCATGATCGTGGCGATGACGTCGGCGACGGTCTCTTCCTCGTTCAGCGCGGGCAGCACCACCGAGATAGTCCGGCCGTTCTTCGCGTCGACGAGGTCGTCGATCGTCCAGTCCGGCTGCTCCCAGGTGTGGGTTGCCGACCAGCGCTGCTCGGTCCCCGGGGTCTGGGCGACCGTCGGCCACATGGCGGCCTTGTCCCGGCTGACGGTGCTGGGCCTACGTCGCTTCTGCTGCTTGGTCATGCGAGTCCCCTGACTGTTCGGGCGGGTGGTTTCGCTCCCGCGATGGCAGCGACCATGTCGACCACGCGACGAGTGGCAGCGACTTCGTGGACGCGGAAGATCCGGGCGCCTTGGGCGGCGGCCAGACTTGTCGCGGCCAGAGTCCCTTCCAATCGGTGCGCTAGGTCTGTACCCAGAGTCTCCCCTACGAAATCCTTGTTGCTCAGCGCCATCAGGACCGGCCAGCCTGTGTTAACAAGATCTTTCACACCGCGTAACAGAGCCAGCCCGTGGTGAGTGTTCTTGCCGAAATCGTGCGTCGGATCGATAACGATCGAGTCTCGACGCACCCCGGCAGCGAGCGCCCGGTCGGCCGCGGAGGTCACCTCCCGGATCACGTCGGCCACCACCGCGTCGACCGAGTCCCCGTATGCGACGCGGTGCGGCCGGGTCCGCACCCGCGCGCCACCCGTGTGCGAGCAGACGATCCCGGCCCCGCGTTCGGCGGCGACGTCGACGACGTCGGGGTCGAATCCCGCCCAGGTGTCGTTGATGAGATCCGCGCCGGCGGCGCAGGCCTGGTCGGCGACCTCGCTGCGCCAGGTGTCGACGCTGATCAGCACGTCCGGATGCCGGTCACGGATCCAGGCGATCATGCCGACGACCCGGGCGGCCTCCGTCGCGGCGTCGACCTCGCGTCCGGGTCCGGCCTTGACCCCGCCGACGTCGATGATGTCGGCGCCCTCGGCGACGACCCGGTCGACGTGCGCCTGAGCGGCGGCGTCGTCGAAGCTCGCACCTCGGTCGTAGAACGAATCAGGGGTGCGGTTGACGATCGCCATCACCAACGCGCGGTCGGTCGGCACCCGCCGCCCGCACAGCGTGTCCGACGCCGACGTCTCCGGGCCGGAACTCACCCCTTGGGCACCTTGGCGGCGGCGACGTCGTCGGGGTAATCGTCGTAGAACTCGGTGTAGCCCTTCTCCTTGCCGAGCAACACGTAGAGCCGTTCGGCCTCGGCGTCGGTGTACCCCTCCTTGCGCAGCTCGACCTTGCGGTTCTTGAAGGTCGAGGTCTGCTCGAAATCGTCGACGATCCGCACGAACAGCGGCACCGCGTACGACGGCAGCGCGTCGTAGAGATGGCGGGCGAATGCGCCCGGGTCGAGGTCGGCGCCCTCGCGCAGCTTGATCGCGATCATCCCGGCGCGACCGTCGGTGCCGGGGACCTCGACGCCGTACGCCACCGACTGCGCGACGGCCTGATAGGAGTCGACCGCCCCCTCCACCTGGGTGGTGGCGACGTTCTCGCCCTTCCAGCGGAAGGTGTCGCCGAGCCGGTCGACGAAGGCGATGTGCGCGAAGCCCTGATCGCGGACGAGGTCACCGGAGTTGAAGTAGGAGTCACCGTCCTTGAAGGCGTCGCGGATGATCTTCTTCTCGGTCTCCTCGGAGTCGGTGTAGCCGTCGACGGGCACCCGGTCACTGATCTGGGCGAGCAGCAGGCCGGTACCGCCCCGGCCGACCTTCACGAGCCGACCGTCGTCGCCGCGTTTGGGGTTCCCCTCCTCGTCGTATTCCACGATCTTGTACGGGAGCGGGCAGAAGCCGGCGGTCTTGTCGACGCTGAACGCGTTGACGAATGCGAGGTTCAGTTCGCTGGCCCCGTAGAACTCGACGACGCGGTCGACCCCGAAACGCTCGCGGAACTCGTCCCAGATGTCCGGGCGCATACCGTTGCCGACCACGGTGTGCACGGAATGCTGGCGATCCGTGGGCTTCTCGGGCTGCGCGAGGAGGTAGCGACAGAGCTCGCCGATGTAGCAGAACGCCGTCGCACGGTTGAGGATCACGTCGTCCCAGAACTTCGACGCCGAGAACGAGCGTCCGATGGCGATGCACGCACCCGAGGCGAGGACCGAGGACAGTGACACCGACAACGCGTTGTTGTGGTAGAGCGGCAGCGGCACGTACATGGTGTCGCTGTGGCGTAACCGAACGGCGAGACCGCCGATGCCGGACAGGCTCGCCAGCCACCGGTTGTGGCTCATCACGCTGGCCTTCGGCATCCCCGTGGTGCCGGAGGTGAAGATGTAGAACGCCTTGGTCGACGCGGGCAGCTGCTCGGTGACCTCGGGATCGGCTTCCGAGAGTCCCTCGGCCGCGGCGTCGAACGCGGCGAAATCGTAGACGTGTTCGGGCAGAACCGATTCCGGGATCGACTCGAAGGCCTCCGCGCACTCGGGATCGTGGATGAGGACCTTGGCCTCGAGGAGGCCGACGCTGTGCTCGAGCACCTCGCCGCGCTGGTTGTAGTTCAGCATCCCGGCGATCGCGCCGAGTTTGACGGTGGCGAGCATCAGCAGCAGGTCGGTCGTGCAGTTCTTGGAGAGCAGCGCCACCACGTCGCCCTTGCCGACGCCGTCGGCGGAAAGTGCTGCGGCGTAACGATTCACGCGGCGGTTGGCCTCGCCGTAGGTGGTCGTGCGGCCCTCGAACCGGACGAACGGCCGGTCGGGGTGCTCGGCCGCGTGCTTCTGGAAGACCGAACCGATGGTCCGTTTGGCCTCCGGTGGGCGTCGAATGAGTCCCGGCGCGTGCTTGATCATCCCGGTCGCATGTGGCGCCATCTTCACCACGCCGCGAAGGATGTCGGGGATACCGACGGTCTTCTTCACACTCTGCTGCCGACCGTCCTGCTGCTCGACCCCTTGGGACATCTGCCCTCCGCTCTCCCGCTGGCGTTTCGAGTGCCCCGCGCACTCACGCGCTACCTTACCGGCCGGTAGCAAGACCTTTCCGTGCCGTCGCCAACTCCACCGCGTCGGCGACCGACCGCGTGATGAGCAGCCGGTCGAGCGATCGTCGGGCGACGAACCCGGTTGTCGACAACTCTCGCAGCCAGTCGAGCAACGGCGCGTAGAAATCGACAGGATCGAGCAGGACGACCGGTTTGTCGTGCATCCCGAGGTAGCCCCCGGTCCAGGTCTCGAAGAGCTCCTCGAGCGTCCCGATCCCGCCGGGGAGGGTGATGAACCCGTCGGCGCGCTCGTCCATGAGGCGTTTGCGTTCGCGCATGGTCTCGGTGACCACGAGTTCGCCCGACCCGAGGTCGGCGACCTCGTGCTTCATCAGTGCGCGCGGGATGATGCCGACCGTGTGGCCACCGGCCTCGCGAGCGGCGTTGACCAGCGCTCCCATCATGGAGATGTTCCCGCCACCGGAGACGACCACATGCCCCTGCTCGGCGAGCGTCCGACCCACTTCGGCGGCGAGATCGAGGTAGGGCTGGTCGACGGGACCGGAGGCGCAATAGACGCAGACAGCACTCACCGGGCAATCGTGCCATCGTCGGCCGGGAAGGTCATATCGACCCTCAGGGTGTCGCGGCCTCGATCGCGGCGACCACGTCGTCGGGGTCGTCGACGACGGTGAGCAGGTCCAGATCCTCGGGCGAGATCATCCCACGCGCGGCGAGGACGTCGCGCATCCAGTCCAGGAGGCCGCCCCAGAAGTCGCTGCCCACCAGCACGATCGGGAACCGGACCACCTTCTTGGTCTGCACGAGGGTCAGCGCCTCGAAGAGTTCGTCGAGGGTGCCCATCCCGCCGGGGAGACAGACGAACGCCTGCGCGTACTTCACGAACATCGTCTTGCGCACGAAGAAGTAGCGGAAGTTCATGCCGAGATCGACCCACGGGTTGAGGCCCTGTTCGAAGGGCAGCTCGATGTTGAGTCCGATGGACTGCGCCCCGGCCTGATGTGCGCCCTGGTTGGCGGCTTCCATCGCACCGGGTCCGCCACCGGTGATGACCGCGTACCCGGCCTCGCCCAGCGCTCGGCCCACGCGGACACCGAGCGCGTATTCCGGCGACTCCGGATGCAGTCGCGCCGAGCCGAAGACGGTCACGGCCTCGGCGACCTCGCTCATCGCATCGAACCCGGCGACGAATTCGGACTGGATGCGCAGGACCCGCCAGGAGTCGCGCATGGTTCGTTCGGAACGACGCGTGGCGTCGCGCGGGTCGACCCATTCCAGCAGGCGGCGGTCCGTGGTCTTGCCGCGCTGGTCCCGCCGAATCCGGATCGGGCCGACGTAGCAGGTGTCGGGGTTCGTTCCGTCTTCGACGGGTTCCGGCTCGGGCGTGGTCGACATGGCGGTCACGCTAGCAGCGCCGTCCGGCTCCGCCGGTCTCGCGAGGTCAGGACAGGTAGGTGCGCAGTAGGTCGGTCACCGCGCGGATCTGCTCCACCGGCACCCGTTCGTCGACGCGATGCGCGAGATTGGGATCGCCGGGGCCCAGGTTCACTGCGGGGATGCCCAGCGCCGAGAACCGCGACACGTCGGTCCAGCCGTACTTCGCGCGGAACCGTCCGCCCGCGGCCGCCACGAGCGCCGCGGCCGCCGGGTGCCCCAGCCCGGGCAGGGCGCCGGCCGCGGAATCGGTGACCTCCAGCCCGATCCTGCCGTCGGCCAGGTCGGCGGCGAACACCTCGCGGACGTGGTCCAGCGCCTGGTCGATCGAACGGTCCGGCGCGAAGCGGAAATTGACGTCGACATGCGCGGCGTCGGGGATCACGTTGCCGGCCACCCCGCCGCCGACCGCGACCGCCGACAGGCCCTCGCGGTACTCGCAGCCGTCGATGTCGACCCGACGGGCCTCGTACCCCGCCAGCGTGGTCAGGACACCGCCGAGCTTGTGAATGGCGTTGTCGCCCATCCAGGATCGGGCCGAGTGCGCTCGGGTTCCCGTCGTCGACAACCGAACCCGCAGCGTCCCCTGGCATCCGGCTTCGATGAGCCCCGCGGTCGGCTCGCCGAGGATCGCCACGTCACCGGCGAGCCACTCGGGGAGTTCGCGTTCGATGTCGTTGAGGCCGTTGAACTCTGCCGCGATCTCCTCGCAGTCGTAGAAGATCAGCGTGAGATCCGAGGCGGGTTCCGGCAGGGTCGCCGCGAGGTGGAGGAACACCGCGTCACCGGATTTCATGTCGACGGTGCCGCATCCATGCAGGACGTCGCCCTCCTCCGAATCCATCTCGCGGCGGTGCGGGAGGTTGCCGGCGACCGGCACGGTGTCGAGGTGCCCGGCGAGGATGACCCGCTGGGCGTGCCCCCGGTCGGTCCGTGCGAGGACCCGGTTGCCATGGCGGAGGATCTCGAATCCGCTCGTCTGCGCGCGCAGCGCGGCCTCGACCGCGTCGGCGATGGCCGACTCGTTGCGCGACTCGCTCTCGATGTCGACGAGCGCGGCGGTCAGTTCGACGGGGTCGGCGGTCAGGTCGAGGTCGGTGCTCACTCCCTCACCGTAGTGAGCCCATCTCCGCGGCGCCGAAGGAGACGCTGAACTTCACGCACCAGAGGAACACCGACGGATAGTCGGCCAGCTCGACGTCGGCGGGGATCTCGTAGACCTGGTTGCCCTTGTTCCCCTTGATCATGCCGAGGTCGACGTGCGGGACGTCCGCGGCCGTTCGCCACCCGGCGAACCCCTCGACCACGTCCCCTTGCGACAGCCACACGTGGACATCAGGGCCGGTGGTCGTGTCCAGGTCCTCGATCGCCAGCACGCGTGAGCCGTCGGGCTGTTCGATGATCGAGACCGTTCCGGATGTCGGGTGCTCATGGCTGATCAGGCTGCCGCGCGAGACGACCACCGGCCCGGCGGGCGGCGGCTGCCCCGGCGTCGACGTCGTGGGGGTGACCGCGACCGGGATCGCGTCGTCGACCTCGGTGTCGACGAAGATCAGCCACGGCTGGAAGACGACGGCCCCGACCGCCAGCGCCGCCACGATCACGACGCCGACCCCGCCCAACACCCACGGCCAGCGGCGTCGGCGGCGCCGGGGCGGTACAGATGGCTGGGGATGACCGGTCATGCTGGCGACCCTACGAGCGGCGCACAGCGCGTGACCAGGTCTTTGGGCCGAATGGATGACGCCGGGGCACCGGTGGCGGGGCGGGGGCGCCGGTGTCGATCACCTAGACTCACCTGTCGTGACATCTACTGGCGCACACGCAACTGGCATCGCGACCGTGATCGACGGGGGTTCGACTCCCGGCGTCGTCCTCGACGTCTGGTTCCCCGAACCCGAACTCGACGGGGTCGAGACCGCGGAGACCGTGATCCTCGACGACGAGTCGACACCGGCCCACCTCCGTGAGCTGGTGGGCGTCGACGAGGCCCGCGGGGTCAAGACCGTCGCGGTCCGCACCGGCATCGCCGACATCTCCGCCGCACCCATCGACGCCTACGACGTCTACCTCCGACTCCACCTGCTGTCGCATCGCCTCATCACCCCGCACGGCGCCAACCTCGAGGGCATCTTCGGGATGCTCACCAACGTGGTGTGGACCAATCACGGCCCGTGTGCGGTCGACAACTTCGAGTCGGTACGGGCGAAGCTGCGCGCCCGCGGACCGGTCACCGTCTACTCGATCGACAAGTTCCCGCGCATGGTCGACTACGTGGTGCCCGGTGGCGTACGGATCGGCGACGCCGACCGCATCCGCCTCGGCGCGCATCTCGCGGCCGGCACCACCGTGATGCACGAGGGCTTCGTCAACTTCAACGCCGGCACCCTCGGGTCGTCGATGGTGGAGGGTCGCATCTCCGCGGGCGTCGTCGTCGGCGACGGCTCCGACATCGGCGGCGGCGCCTCGACGATGGGCACCCTGTCGGGCGGCGGCAAGGAGATCATCGCGCTGGGCAAGCGCTGCCTCCTCGGCGCGAACTCCGGCTGCGGCATCCCGCTGGGTGACGACTGCGTCATCGAGGCGGGCCTCTATGTCACCGCCGGCACCAAGGTCACCGGACCCGACGGCACGCAGATCAAGGCGCGCGACCTGTCCGGCCAGTCCAACCTGCTGTTCCGTCGCAACAGCCTGACCGGCGCGGTCGAGGTCGTGCCGTGGAAGGGCGACGGCATCGCCCTCAACGAGGCGCTGCACAAGAACGACTGACACCGGGGCTCACTGGCCGGATTCGTGATCCCGACGTATGGTGGGCCCATGAGCACATCGAACAATCGTTCGACGAACGATATCGACGACGTCCTCGGCGCGGGCGCCGGAAACTCCACCGAGAAGGACCCGGACGACTGGGTGACCGGCGACGAGCCGATGACCGGCGCGCAGCGGAGCTATCTCGACACCCTCGCACGGGAGGCCGGCGAGACCCTCTCGGCCGACCTCACGAAAGCCGAGGCGTCCGAGGAGATCGACCGCCTGCAACAGAAGAGCGGTCGCGGCTGAGCAGGGCCGGTGTCAGGCCGTCAGACGAGCGACGGCCGCACCGATCCGCTCATCGGTGGCGGTGAGCGCCATCCGAACGTGGCGCTCACCCGCCGGACCGTAGAAATCGCCTGGAGCACAGAGGATTCCGCGGTCGGCGAGCCAGGCGACGGTCTCCCGGCACGGTTCGTCCCGGGTGGCCCAGAGATACAGGCCCGCCTCGGAATGGTCGACCCGGAATCCCGCACCCTCCACAGCTGCTTTGAGCAGCCGACGACGCTCGGCATAACGCTCGCGCTGCTCATGGACGTGTGCATCGTCTGCCAGTGCGGCGGTCATCGCTCCCTGGACGGGGAACGGCACGATGAGTCCGGCGTGCTTGCGGACCGCGAGCAATTCGGCGATCAGTTCGGTGTCGCCGGCGAAGAATCCGGCGCGATACGACGCCAGGTTCGAGATCTTGGACAGTGAGTGGACCGCGAGCAGTCCGGTGTGGTCGCCGTCGCAGACCCTCGGGTCGAGGATCGACAGCGGCTCGCCCTCCCAACTCAGACCGAGATAACACTCGTCGGACACGACGACGGTCCCCCGCTCGCGCGCCCATCCCACGACTTTGCGGAGATGATCGAGGCCGAGGACCTTGCCGGTCGGATTCGACGGCGAGTTGATGAACATCAGCGCCGGGTTCATCGGTCCCAGCGCGACGGTCGAATCGGCCCGCACCGCCCGCGCACCGGCGAGCAGGGCGCTCACCTCATAGGTCGGGTAGGCGACCTCGGGGATCACCACGTCGTCGCCGGGTCCGAGCCCGAAGGTCGAGGCCAGGCCCGCGATCGCCTCCTTGGTACCGATGACCGGCAGGATTCCCGACTCGTCGAGCGATGTGACCCCGTGGCGTCGGATCAGCGACTCCGCGGCCGCCTGCCGCAACTCGCGGATCCCGATCGTCGTCGGGTATCCCGGGAACGCCGAGTTCTCGGCGAGTGCGTCGCGGATGAGTGCGGGCACCGGGTCGACGGGCGTCCCGACCGACAGGTCGACGATGCCATCGGCGTGGGCCTGAGCCGTCGCCTTCGCATCGGCGATCGTGTCCCACGGGAAGTCGGGCAGACGCCCGCTGACGCGGGTCGAGGAGACGCGCAGGGGCGCAGCCGTACGGGAGACAGGACTGCTCATGCGGAGGCGGTCAGTCCTCTTCGTTCATCGGCGGGAGACCCTTGATGAACGCCGGATCGGCCTCGGTCTTGCCGACCTTGCTGGCGCCGCCCGGGGAGCCGAGGTCGTCGAAGAAGTCGGCGTTCGCGCTGACGTAGGGCTCCCATTCGTCGGGAACATCATCCTCGTAGAAGATCGCCTCGACCGGGCACACCGGCTCACACGCGCCACAGTCGACGCACTCATCCGGCTGGATGTAGAGCATGCGTCCACCCTCGTAGATGCAGTCGACGGGGCACTCCTCCACGCAAGCCTTGTCCAACACGTCGACGCAAGGCTCCGCGATGATGTAGGTCACCACTCACTCCTTCGCTAGGGAAGATCCGGGTCGGCGCGACGAGAAACGCAGTTCGGCGTCGAACGGCACTCCGGCGTCGGCGCCGGTGCGGCCCGAGGGCTGGTCGAACCGCACCCCACAGTATCCGCCCCGGGAGACGCTGCGACGAAATCGACCCCCGTCCAGAGGCGCCCGAATCCGGGTTTGAGTAACGAGGATCACATCGCCGACCGCGAGACGCCGCTCCGGGTTTCGTTCAGCGTGCCGCCAAACCTCGACGCCGCGACGATCCGCGTGCAGAGTCGGGCGCATGATCGTCGTCGACGAATCCGTCCTCACCGGACACCGACCCAGGGGCGCATGTGCCCGGGTGCCGCACCGACCCACCGCGCGGTCGATGTCGATGTGCTGTTGCTGAACCGATCGGCCTCACCACATCCTCTTCGACCCTCGCAAGGATTCGCCATGACCTCCACCCTCGCCCGCACCGAACGGGCGCCTCAGTCCGCCATATCGTCTCTTTCCTCCGCCCGGAATCGGGCTCGGACGTCGTCGCCGCTGCGCGAGCGTCCGGGTACTGCGGCCCCGCGCGCCCTTGGTCACCTGCCGACGCGGCTCCGGCCCGCCGACCTCCTCCGCATCACCGACCAGGGCGTCGCAGACGTCCTCGACGGTCGCCACGACGACCTGCTCCCGGACGTCTGGGACGAACGGCATCGCTGGTCGACGCGCCTGCACGCCGACGACGACGTCGACGTGTGGCTGATCAGCTGGACCCCGGGCGAGGCCACCGAACTCCACGACCACGCCGGTTCGCTCGGTGCCCTGACGGTGTTGTCGGGCAGCTTGCGCGAGTACCACTGGACGGGAGACGATCTGGCGGTGCGCATCCTCGACGCCGGCGACCAGGCCGCCTTCCCTCTCGGGTGGGTGCACGACGTCGTGCGGAACCCGGTCGTCGCCGCACCGGAGATCGGTGCGGAGACCAGCCCTCTGGTGACCCCGACGCTCAGCGTGCACGCCTACTCACCGCCGCTGACCGCGATGTCCTACTACGACATCTCCGAGGGCGGCCACCTGCGCCGCGACCGGACCGTTCTCACCGACCAGCCCGAATGAGCACTCCCCGCACCATCGACGACGTGCTCGCCGACGCACGGTCGCGGATCGCGCGGGTCGAGGCCGTGGACGTCCCCGCCGAGCTGGCCGACGGGGCGGTGCTCGTTGATATCCGTCCCGCGGCGCAGCGCGCGGAGGAGGGCGAGGCCCGGGGTGCTCTCGTCATCGAACGGAATGTCCTCGAATGGCGGTGCGACCCGGCGAGCGACGCGCGCATCGACCAGGCCGTCGACCATGACGTCCGCTGGATCGTCCTGTGCTCCCAGGGGTATACGTCGAGCCTGGCCGCCGCGGCCCTGCAGGATCTCGGATTACATCGCGCCACCGACGTCGTCGGCGGATACGAAGCGCTCGCACCCGTTCTCGGCTGACCCTTCGATCGCACGTCGGTGTCTGCGGCCTGGCGGCCGTCGTGGACTACGAAAGAACTCGCCGTGCTCGGCGCGAGCCCAATCACTGCTCCCTGAGGAGGCCGGAGCTTGCGGAGGCCGTCACGAAGGGTCCTGGTGAGTCGGGTTGCGAAGACCCTTCGTGACGCGCCCTCCGCAAGCTCCGGGCGCTCCTCAGGGAGCGGGGGCGGGACTCCGCACGCAACCTCGAGGGCGCAGAGTGATTCTCAAGCGACGGCGGGCCACGGACGCGGAGCCGGGCGGGTGTCGACGGCGAGGCCGGTCACCGGGTCGGCGAGCGCGGCGACGTGCTGGGTCAGTGCCGGGTCGATCCAGTCGGCACCGTTCAGCACATACGGCGGCTGCGCGGTGATGCGTTCGGTGAGAACGAAATCGGACTCCGCGGTGCGGGCGGCCAGGGCGTCGAGGTGAGGCCACGGGCGTTCCGGGTTGACGTGATCGGGAGTCAGCGGCGACACCCCACCCCAGTCGTCGACGCCGGAGGCGATCAGCGCGGCACATTCGGCGGGCGACACCAGGTTCGGGGGCGCCTGGATCCGCATGTGTGGGCCGAGGACGACCCGGGCGACCGCGACGGCGGCGAGGAACTCGGTCATCTCCGCGTCGGGGGTGGAGCGCATCGCGGTGTCCGGCTTCGCCCGGAAGTTCTGCACGATCACCTCCTGGATGTGCCCGCCTCGGGCGTGCACATCCGCGAGAGCCAGCAGCGATTCGGCCCGCTCGGTGAGTGATTCGCCGATCCCGACCAGAATCCCGGTGGTGAACGGGACACGAGCGGTGCCCGCATCGCGCAGCACCTGCATGCGGACCAGCGGGTCCTTGTCGGGACTTCCGTAGTGTGCCTGGCCTTTCTCGGTGAACAGGCGACGCGACGTCGTCTCCAGCATCATGCCCATCGACGGTGCGACCGGGCGCAGACGGAGCAGTTCCTCGAGGCTCATCACCCCGGGATTGAGGTGCGGCAGCAGACCTGTCTCCGACAACACGGCGACCGCGGCGGCACGAACGTAGTCCAGCGTCGAGGAGTAACCCCGTTCGGCCAGCCATTCGCCGGCCTGCGGCCACCTGTCCTCGGGGCGGTCACCCAGCGTGAAAAGCGCCTCCTTGCAGCCGAGTTCGGCACCGCGGCGCGCGAGGTCGACGACCTCGTCGAGTTCCAGATAGAGCCCCTCCCCCGCGCGGGCGAGCTTTCCGGGGACCGTGACGAAGGTGCAGTAGTGGCACCGGTCGCGGCACAGGCGCGTCAGCGGGATGAACACCTTGCGGGAGTAGGTGATCTGCCGGGACCGGCCGACCGCGGCCAGCCCCTCGTCTCGGAGCGCCCCGGCGATCGATTGCAGTTCGACCAGGTCGTCTCCGGCGCAGGACAGGAGCGTCACGGCCTCGTCGAGACCGATCGGCGCCCGGTCGCGCGCGGCGTCCAGGGCCGCGCGGACGGTCAACTGCTCGGTCATTCCTCACCCTCCTCAGGTGTTCCGGTGCCGGCGTCGTCGGGACGGGGTTCGTACGGTTCGGGGTCGAAGGTGCCGTTGCGTTCGCGAAACGACGCCGCGGTGCCCGGCCACAACAGGGTCAGGCGACCGCTGTCGGGGTCGACATACCAACTCTCACAACCGGTCAGCCACACCGTCGACTCGCTGCGAGCGTCGATCTCCCGCGTGTATTCGTCTTCGGCGGCAGGCGAGACCGCCAGCGTCGTGATCCCGTTGCCGGCCATGTACTCCAGCGCGCCCAGGACGTAGTCGAGTTGCGTCTCGATCATGTAGATCGCCGAGTTGTGGCCGAGCGCCGCGTTGGGCCCGTCGAGGACGAACATGTTCGGGAAACCGCTGACCACGGTCGAGGCATAGGACGTCATGCCTGCAGACCAGTGGTCGGACAGCCGCCGACCGGCACGACCGGTGATGCGCGATGCGGCGGGCGGGCGTGCGGATTCGAAACCGGTTGCCATCACCAGGACGTCGAGATCGTAGGTGTGACCACTGTGCGCGGTGGCCTTGGTCTCGGCGACCGACGTCAGAGCACTCGACTCGAACACCACATTGGGCCGCTGCAGTGCCGGATAGAAGTCGTCGCTGAGCAGGATTCTCTTGCAACCGATCTCGTAGTCGGGGGCCAGCTGTTCACGAAGGTCGGCATCGGCCACCTGCCCGTGGAGGTGATCCCGTGCACGGGAACGGATCTCGTCGATGTCCGGATGCAACCCGAGCCGCTGCCGGAACGCCGCATCGGCTTCGGTGAGCAGTCGGTCGCGCACCTCCGCCGCGACGACGGGGTCGAGCATGGCAGCGCGTTCGTCGTCGGTGTAGAGACGGTCCGCGCGCGGCACGACATACGGTGGCGTACGGCAGAACACGACGAGATCGTCCGCGGCGTCGGCGAGATGCGGGATGAGCTGCACCGCCGACGCACCGGTTCCGACGACCCCGACCCGCGCACCCGTAACGTTGACGTCGTCGTGCCAGGCGGCCGTGTGGACGACCTGTCCCGGGAAGGTGTCGAGTCCGTCGATGTCGGGGATGCGCGCCTCCGACAACCGTCCGACCGCCAGCACCAGCGAGCGAGCGCGGAAGGTGACGGCCCGGCCGTCCGGCGCCGCCGCCGTGATCACCCAGTGCGCCCCCTGCTCGTCCCAGACCGCTTCGCGTAGTTCGCGATTGAGTTCGATGCGGTCGGCGAGTCGTTCGTCGACGACGATCTGTTCGAGATAGCTGCGGATCTCGGCGCCACGAGGGAACCGCGCCGACCAATCGGCCGGCGGCCGGAACGAGAACGAGTACAGATGGGCGGGGATGTCGCAGGCGATGCCGGGATAGGTGTTGTCGCGCCACGTGCCCCCCACGCCGTCGGCGCGTTCGAGCACGACGAAGGACTCCCGCCCGCGGCGTGCGAGCTGCGTCGCCATCCCGAGCCCGGCGAAGCCCGCGCCGATGATGGCGACATCCACGTCGTCCATCGTCAGCGCGCGCTGCTGCGCTCCGGCCGCCCGCCCGGAAGACATGCTCCGGCTCACGCGGACACCTGTGGCAGCGGGAGTTGCCGGTCGGGCTCCGGCACCCCGTAGCGGGTGGTGCGCTGACGCGGCCTCCGTCCGGCTCGCGCCGCGATGTCGACGACAGCCGCGGCGTCGAGGACACGACCTGACTCCGGTCCCGCGCCCGGCATCAGGGTGCCGTCGAGCAACAGCCCACCCAGGTCATCCGCCCCGCCGCGCAACACCAGATCGACGGTGGCCGCGGGCAGTTTGGTCCACGCCACCTGCAGATGATCGAGGAGGCCTGCGGTCATGAGGCGGGCGACGGCGTGCAACGCGCGGGTCTCTCGCTCCGACGCGGTCCGCGAGGCGGTGTCCGCCAAGTGGGGCGGCACGTTCTCGGGAAGCAGTGGCATCAGGATGAGTTCGCTGAAACCGCCCGTGCGACGCTGGATCTCGAGTAGCAGTCGAAGATGGGCGATCTGGTGTGCGGGCGTCTCGACGTGCCCGTAGAGCATAGTCGCGGTGGAGAAGAGACCCACGCGGTGGGCGGTCTCGATGACGTCGACCCAGCTGCCGACCGGCGGCGCCGTGCCGGTGGGTGAGAGCGTCACCCGGACGGTGTCGTCGAGGATCTGGGCGGCGGTCCCCGGCACCGACCCCAGGCCCGCTGTCCGCAGCCGCTCGAGGTGTTCGACGATCGTGATCCCGGCACGCTCGGCGCCGTCGACGATCTCCGGGGCCCGATAGGCGTGCAGGTGGAGCCCGTCGGCGGCACCCGTGATGTCCTCCACGAGTCGGACGTATCCGTCGGCCGGCAGTTCGGCGGGCAGGGGTCCCTGCATGCAGATCTCGGTCGCGCCGAGTGCGACCGCCTCGGCGACCAGTTCGTCGAGACCCGGGTCGTCGGGTCCGAGCCGGCTGACGACCCCGGTGTCGAAGTTGCGGTTGACCACGAAGGTCAACACCTCCGCGTCGGTCACCTGCCGACGCACGGTGTCGGCCAGTTCGCACAATTCGTCGAGCTGCGCACCCGAGGCACCCAGGAGGGCGACCCAGCCGTCATCGTCGAGGGCGTCGGCCCCGAGAGTCGGGTCGTCACGGACACGGCTCAGTGCGGCCGTGACGCGCTCGATCGGGGCCATGATGTCTTCGGCCCACGCGCGCAGAAGCATGTCTTTCACTCTAACGCCGCCCCTCGCGACACAACGCGGAGCGCCCCTGCGGAGCGGTGGTCAGTCGGGTTCGGGCAGCCGCCCCGTCCAGCCCAGCGCGGCGCACGGCCCGACACCGAGGACGACGAGCAGCAGGGTCTGCACGAGGTAACCACTGCTGATCGAGAGCACGACGTCCCCGC
This sequence comes from Gordonia sp. SCSIO 19800, assembly GCF_018132775.1. Lineage (NCBI taxonomy): Bacteria > Bacillati > Actinomycetota > Actinomycetes > Mycobacteriales > Gordoniaceae > Gordonia > Gordonia sp. SCSIO 19800. The sequence goes on from NZ_JAGRQM010000009.1 coordinate 83,871, forward strand.
CCGGGCCGGGGAGCCCGCCGGCGATCACGACGACGAGCCCCCATGCGGCGAGGGGCCCGTACCGCCACGGGGTCGCGGTGAGGCCGGCCGCGAGCCAGAGCAGGACCGCATTGACCACGCCGGCGGCAAGTGCCGCGACGGGCAGGGCGACGCCGCCGAAGCGCTGATAGGTGAACGCGACGCTCAGGAGCCCGATCGCGAACCCGTCGACGACGAGGAACCCCAGGAGCAGTCGGTCGACGACGGAACCCGATACGGGCCGAACAAAGCGGGCCATCGAGTCAGTCGATCCCGGCGAACAGGTCCGACTCGCGCGTGTCCGTGGCACCGAGGGACTCGTGACGCTCTGGTTCGGTGAGGATGAAATGCTCCGCGCGGGCGATCGGCTGCAGGATGTTGTTCGACAGCGCGTATTCGGTCCCGGACGCCGCAACGGTCACCTGCGTGGCGTGGGCGGCCAGGGCGGCCACCTTCTGGGGGAGGTACGCGCTGATGTCGATCTCGGTGGTGATGTCGACGTCGGGATAGCTCGGCAGCTCACCGTCGCGGGGCATCCGCCAGCCGTCGGGTACCGCGGCCACGCCGGCGAGCCCGGAGTCCAGTGCGGTGCGTTCGGTCACCGATTCGTAGATCTTGGTCGGGCCCGGCCCGACTTCCCGGGCCCGGGCGACCGCGGCCGTTGTGACCTCGTGCACCAGTTTGTGGTCGGGATGGCCGTACGTACCCGAGACGTCGTAGCTGACGACCACCTGGGGTGCGAAGTCGGTGAGCACGTCGACCAACGCCTCGACGGGCTCGTCGAACGGTGCCCGCACGAGTGCGCGCGGGTGGTTCGCGGACGGGGCGCCGGCCATCCCGGAGTCCCGCCATCGGCCCGCACCGCCGAGGAATCGCGGCCGCAACGCGGGTCGGCCGGCGGGACTGAGCTCGGCCAGTGCCCGCGTGAGTTCGAGTACCCGGAACCCGCCGAGCTGGTCGGCGCCGCCGTCGGCGACCAGCTGGGCCCACTCGTCGCCGATCACCTCGCCCTCCTCCCCGAGCGTGAAGGTCAGCACCCGCACGTCGACGCCCTCGGCGAGGTACCGGGCGATGGTGCCGCCGGTCATGATCGTCTCGTCGTCGGGATGAGCGTGGACGAGCAGCAGCCGGCGATCCGCCGGGACACCGGTCACGTCAGCTCCCAATTGACCGCGGTCCCGAAGATCGAGACCTGGATGGGTCCGGTGAGCGGGACGTCGCGCACCGCGGACGTGGTGCCCACGACCATCGAGTCCTGGTACAGCGGCCGGTAGATCGCCTGCGCGGCGAGGAGCGGCTCGGCCTCGTTCAGCGTCGGGATCGGGTCGTCCTCGGAGAGTGCGGTGCGCGCGAGCTCGATGAGCCGCGGGTCACACAACCCGGACACGTTGCTGGCATAGCTGTCCCCGGGATCGCCACCGCTCGGCGCGATGCTGGTGGGCGTCGGCGGCGTCGCGGGCGACGGTTCGGTACCGGGCTTGGGCTGGTTGCAGTCGACCTGCGACGCGAGCGACGACGCCGGCGGCACGCCGAGCCCCGACCACCCGACGACCAGGTCGACGCGCTGGTTGGTGAGCGCCGACCCGTACAGCTCGCTGTTGGGCAGCGTCACGACCTGAGCGCGCACCCCTGCACCTCGGAGCTGGTCGACGATGCTCGACGCGGCCGACGTGGTCCGCGGATCGCCGGCGACCGCACCGACACGGACGATGAGGTCCTGCCCGTCGCGCTGGAACGGCAGGATTCCCTCGGGTAGTTCAGGTACCTCGACCAGACCCTCGTTCGGGGTCTCGCTCACCCCGGGCGTCGCCGACCCGCCGGCGGACGGCGCCTCGGACGCGGGCGTGGACCCGGACGGGGACGACGGCGACACCGAGGAGGGCTCCGACGACGACGCCGACGGCACCGGGGATGCCGAGCCGACGGGCTCGGGCGCGGCGCGGCGGTAACCGGCGGCGCCGAGCAGGGCGTCGACCTCGGCCGCCCCGAGGCGCGGGCGGTCGACCGGTGAATAGCCCGGATCCGACGGCGCGAAGACGGTGTTCGCGAACGGTTCGACGACCCAGTCGCCGGCACCGGCGAAGGTGGTCAGTCGCGGATCGACCAACCCGAGGATCGCGCGCCGGACCTCCACCGAGCTCATCGCGTCGGTGCGGGCGTTCACGCTGACACCGAGTGACCGCGACGTCAGGCTGCGGGCGGTCTCGAGACCGGGCAGCGCGGTCAGTTCCGCGTCGGTGGCCGGCGAGGCGCCGAGGGCCACGATGGCCGAGTCGCCGGATCGTACGGAGTCGAGCATCTGGGCCGATGTGCCGGCGCGGCGGAGGACGATCTGATCCAACCGGGGCGGGGTGACCCAATACCGGTCGTTGCGGGCGAGGCGGACCTCGTCGCGGGTCTTGTCGATCCCCACGATCGCGTAGGGCCCGGCCGAAACCGGCTTGCCGGTGTCCATCCCGGTCTGGAAGCCGGCCGGCGCACCCTTGAGCACGTGACTGGGCAGCAATCCGGTGAACAGCTCTCGCCACGCGGGGTACGGCGACTCGAACCGCACCTCGACGACCTTGCCGCCCTCCCGGGACTGCACCGAGTCGATGAGCCGGTAGCCGGCCGGTGCCACGACGTTGGGCTGCCGGGACATCTGCTGCCACAGGAAGTTGAAGTCGTCGCCCGTCACCGGCAGGCCGTCGGACCACTGGGCGTCGGTGTGGATGCGGTAGGTCACGGTGAACGGCGCCCGCGACGTCACCTCAGCGGAGGTGACGAACGAGCGCTGCAGTTCCCACACCGTCCCGCCCGGGGTCTGGACCGGCGCGAACGCGCTGGGCAGCGTCATCGCCGCGACCGCCGTGGTCACCGGATTCTGGTCGGCGGCGATGTGCGGGTTGAAGCCCGATCCGACCGAGTCGGTGGCGATGTAGATCGTCTTCTCCACCGGGTACTCGGTCGGGGTCGGCGGTGGCCCGGTGTCGCGGACCGGGGGCGGCGGATCCGACATGCAGGCGGTCAGCACCACGAGCAGGGCGACGCTGCACGAGAGCATGCCGAGCAACCGCCCACGGACCCGGTTCGCGGCCTCGCGGCCCGGTCGTGGTCTCGCGCGATTCACCTCGGATACCCCCATGACGAAGAAGCTTCTCGGTCCGTCGGACGCGCCCGCCACCGTGATGCGGCGCCGGAGCGCCATCGACACTCAGCTGACGGCGGCATCCCGGGACTTGGCCCGCGAGCGCTCACGGGCGCGCGTCGTCGAGTCGAGGTGCACCTTACGCACTCGCACGACCTCAGGGGTGACCTCGACACACTCGTCCGCGGCGCAGAATTCCATGGCGCCCTCGAGGTCGAGTTGCATCGGCTTGGCGAGGGTCTCCATCACGTCGGCCGAGGACTGACGCATGTTGGTCAGCTTCTTCTCGCGGGTGACGTTGATGTCGAGATCCTCCTGGCGCGGGTTGATCCCCACGACGTGGCCCTCGTACGAGTCGTCGCCCGGGTTGACGAAGAACGTGCCGCGGTCGGCGAGCTGGATCATCGCGAACGGGGTGACCGTTCCCGACCGGTCGCTGACGAGCGAACCCGTGTGGCGCGCCCGGATCTCGCCCGCCCAGGCGTCGTAACCCTGGAACACCGCGTTGGCGATGCCGGTGCCGCGGGTCTCGGTGAGAAAGTCGGTACGGAACCCGATGAGGCCGCGCGAGGGCACGATGAACTCCATCCGGACCCAGCCGGTGCCGTGGTTGTTCATCTGCTCCATGCGGCCCTTGCGGGCGGCGAGCAACTGGGTGACCGCGCCGAGGTACTCCTCGGGCACGTCGACGGTCAGATGCTCGAACGGCTCCTGGACCTTGCCGTCCACCTTGCGGGTGACGACCTGCGGCTTGCCGACGGTCAGCTCGAAGCCCTCACGACGCATCTGCTCGACGAGGATGGCCAGGGCGAGCTCGCCACGTCCCTGCACCTCCCAGGCGTCGGGCCGGCCGATGTCGAGCACGCGCAGCGACACGTTGCCGATCAGCTCGGTGTCCAGACGCTGCTTGACCATGCGGGCGGTCAGTTTGTGGCCCGACACCCGGCCCGCCAGCGGCGACGAGTTGGTGCCGATGGTGACCGAGATCGCCGGCTCGTCGACGGTGATGCGCGGCAGCGGCTGCGGGTTCTCCAGGTCGGCGAGGGTGTCGCCGATCATGATCTCCGGCATACCGGCGACGGCCACGATGTCACCGGCCGATGCGGACTCGGCGGGCGCCCGGTCGACTCCGACGGTGGCGAGGAGCTCGGTGATCTTGGCGCGCTCGACGACGGCTTCACCGTCGACCTCGCGGCACCAGGACACCTGCTGGCCCTTGCGGAGGGTTCCGTTGTGGATGCGGACGAGCGCGAGACGGCCGAGGAAGGCCGACGCGTCGAGGTTGGTGACGTGTGCCTGCAGCGGCGCGTCCGGGTCACCCTTGGGCGCCGGGACGTGTTCGAGCAGGACGTCGAAGAAGGAGTCGAGGTTCTCCCCCGCCGGGATCTCGCCGTCGGCCGGCTGCTCGGTGCTGCAGACACCGGCGCGGCCCGAGGCGTAGAGCACGGGGAGCTCGAGGACGAGTTCGGCGGCCTTCGCGGCCTCCTCGTCCAGGTCGGAGGCGAGGTCGAGGAGCAGATCCTGCGTCTCGTCGACGACCTCCTGGATGCGGGCGTCGGGACGGTCGGTCTTGTTGACGACGACGATCACCGGCAGCTCGGCGGCCAGCGCCTTGCGGAGCACGAAGCGCGTCTGCGGCAGCGGGCCCTCGGAGGCGTCGACGAGCAGGACCACGCCGTCGACCATCGACAGGCCGCGCTCGACCTCACCGCCGAAGTCGGCGTGGCCGGGGGTGTCGATGACGTTGATGACGACCTCGGTGCCGTCCGGCTGGCGCCGGTGGACCGCGGTGTTCTTGGCGAGGATGGTGATGCCCTTTTCACGTTCGAGGTCACCGGAGTCCATCACCCGGTCGACGACCTCGGCGCGCTCGCCGAAGACGCCGGACTGGCGCAGCATGGCGTCGACGAGTGTGGTCTTTCCGTGGTCGACGTGCGCGACGATCGCGACGTTGCGGAAGGTGGGGACAGCGCTCACTGGCTCTCTTTCGTGTGGTTGGGGACCGGCAGCGGCGGCCGGCGTCCGGGTCACTGCCGAACGTCTGGAACGTTCGCAGCCGAACGGCTCTGACCGGCGCGGGGAGCAGATCACCTAGGGATTCAACGTCACAGACTATCGGCTCGGGCGGTGAGACCGCGATCACAGCACCCACAAGAGTTGTAGTTAGGGTCTGCTAACCTCGCCGTATGGGCAAGGTCGACCCGACCAAGGTGGGCTCTCTGAAGCCCAAGAAGAAGTGTTGCAAGAGTTCGACGCGCTGTGTTCGCTGCCCGGTGGTCATTCACCGGATGCGCAAGCTCGACACCTCCGACATGTCGAAGAAAGAGCTGCACAAAGCACTGAAGAAGGCGCGCGCCGCCTGATTCGCGGTCACCCCGGCGGCATCTCCGCCTCGCGATCGTCGGACCGGCTGTCGTCGTCGACCGATCGCACGGCCACCGCCACCGCGACGAGCGCGATCCCTACCGCTTCGAGGGGCCGCGGCACCTGCGCCAGCGCGAGCAACCCGATCACCGACGCCGTCACCGGCAGCAGCGCGAGCAGGATCGCGAACCTTGCCTGGCCGACCCGCCGCAGCACGATCTGGTCGAGTGCGTAGGGCACCGCGGTCGACGCGATGCCGAGCAGCAACCCCTGGGCCAGGACCACCGGCAGCGCGGCCCCCGCGCGTACCGCGTCGGCCACCCACCACGCGAGCGGCGCGGTGAGCAACGCGGCCACCGCGAAGCCGGTCGCCAGATCCTCGACGCCCGTGCCTCGCGCCGCGACCCGTTTGCCCAGGACGATGTACCCCGCCCAGCAGGCGGCCGCGGTCAGCGCCAGGACGACGCCGATCGCCGTTCCCGACCACCGGACATCGGCGATCAGGACCACGCCGACAGCCGCCAGGACGAGTGCGGCGACATCGCGACGCGTCGCAGAACCCAAGGCGGCCACCACGATCGGGCCCAGGAACTCCAGGGCGACGGTCGTGCCCAGGGGCAGATGCGCGAGCGCCTCGTAGAAGGCGATGTTCATCCCGGCGGTGATCAGCCCGAAGCATCCGGCGAGGCGCAATCGCTCCCAACGCCAGGCCGTCCGGGCCGGTTGCACCCACAGCAGCAACACCAGCGCGGCCCCGGCGATCCGCAACCACGCGACGGCGGCCGGGGAGATGACGTCGAACAGGCCGACGGCGACGGCCGCGCCGAGATACATGGAGGTCGCTCCGACGACCATCAGTCCCGGCGGGACCAGCAGGTCCCGCCGTGTCACCGGCACGACGACCGCCTCGCCGGCCCACGCGGCGTCACGACCCGATCACCGCGACCCGTTCCGGCACCAGACGCACCCGCATCCGGTCGCCGATCGCGACGAAGGCGTCGGTGACCGCATCGATCTCGCCGACCGGGGTGTCGATGCGCACGCGCGGCCCGGCCGGGAGTTCGGCGACGAGCACGACGGTCGCCGTCGTTCCCGGCCTCTCCGGCGCATCGGACGGCGTAGGTCCGATCGCCACCGACTCGGGCCGCAGGCCGAGCCGGCACGAACCGTCGGGACGATCCAGCGGCATCTCACCGAGGACGGTCTGCGCGACGCCCGAGCGGACCTGCGCGTCGACGACGGTCGTGGCGCCGAGGAAACGCGCGGTCCACTCGTCGACCGGGTGTCGCCACAGCGCCGCCGGAACGTCGGTCTGGATCATCACCCCGTCCCGCATGACCGCGATCTCGTCGGCCATGGTGGCCGCCTCGGCGTGGTCGTGGGTCACCACCATCGTCGGCACGCCGGCCGCTCGCACGATCTCCGAGATCTCCACGGCCAATTCGTCTCTCAACCGCCGGTCGAGCGCGGCGAGCGGCTCGTCGAGCAACAGCAGACGCGGACGCGGGGCCATGGCACGCGCGAGCGCGACCCGTTGGGCCTGGCCGCCCGACAGGGTTTCCACGAGACGCTTGTCGTAGCCGGTGAGTCCGACGACGTCGAGCATCTCGGCGACGCGATCGGCGATGGCGCGACGCGACCAGCGCCGCACCTTCAGCCCGTACGCGACGTTCGACGCGACACTGCGCCCGCCGAAAAGTTGCCCGTCCTGGAAGACGACCCCGAAGTCCCGCCGATGGACCTCGACGCCGGCGAGGTCGACTCCGCCGAACCGCACCGTTCCACCGACCGGCGACTCGAGTCCGGCGATCGTCCGGATCAGGGTCGACTTGCCGCACCCCGACGGGCCCAGGATCGCGGTTACCAGTGACCCTTCTCCCCCGAGCCGCCACGACAGACCGTCGATGACGGTCTCGCCGCCGTACGCGACCGTGAGGTCGCAGACCTCGAGTACGAATTGAGCCTGTCCGGCAACGTCTTTCGCGTTCTGCGTGGTCACAGCAGCGGCACCTCCGAGCGGGGCCGGAACGCCTCGACCACGACGACTGCGACGACCGTCGCGATGACGAGGACCACCGAGGCGGCCATGGCGGTGGCCAGGTTCTCGGCGCCTGGGCGGTTCAGGGCGGACCCGATGAGTACCGGAAGGGTGGTCGTGTCCGCGCGGGCGAGGAAGCTCGTCGCGCCGAACTCGCCCAGGGCCATGACGAAGGCGAACCCACCGGCAGCCCCAATCGACCTTCCGACGATCGGCAGGTCGACGGTCGCGAAGACGCGAAACGGCGTGGCTCCCAACGTCGCCGCGGCATGCCGCAACCGGACCGGCACCGACTCGAGTGCGGGCATCATGATGCGGATGACCACCGGAATCGCGATGAGGGCCTGGACCAGTGGGATGACCGCGGGTGATGCGGCGATCTCGTACGGCAACGACGCCAGTACGATGAGGTAGCCGAATCCGAGTGTGACAGCACTGATCCCGAGCGGGATGAGCGAGACGGCCGAGCCGATCGCCCCGACGACTCCGTGCGCGCGATGCAGCGCGACGGCGGCGAGCGTCCCGACCACCAGGGCGATGGCGGTCGCCGCGGTCGCGGTCACCAGCGAATAGCGCAGGCTCTCCAGGGGTGTCACCCCGTTGACGGGTTCGGCCAGTGCGCGGTAGCCGGCGAGGGTCCAGTCGCCGTGGGCGACCGGCCGGACCGACCGCACCACCAGCACCAGGACCGGTCCGACGAGGAGGACTGCTGTCCACGCCCCCACCACCCAGACCGCCGGCCGCGTCCAGCGGCCGCCGGCGACCCTGCGGTTCCGTTCGGCCCGCCGGGCGCCGCCACCCGATCCGCGGCTCGCCGGATCCGCGAACACCCGCGTCAGGAGCAGCGCCGCAATGACCACCACGATCTGCAGCATCGACAGCGCGACCGCCTCGGGAATCCGGAAATATCCGATGGCCTGCGTGTAGATCTCGGTCTCCAGGGTCCGCAGCTCCCCGGCGCCGAGAATGATCACGACGCCGAAACTGGTGGAACAGAACAAGAAGATCAGCGCGGCCGCCGACGCCGTGGCGGGCACCAGGCGCGGCACGACCACGGTCATGGTCGCCCGAATCCGGCCCGCCCCGAGCGACCGTGCCGCCTCGAGCAGTCGCGGGTCGAGGTTGCGCCAGGCCGCCCCGACGACGCGGACGACGACGGCGATGTTGATGAACATGTGCGCCGCGAGCACGGCCGGCAGCCCGGATTCGATGTGCAGGAACGCCAATGGGCCGGACAGCAGGGAGCGGAAAGCGACACCGACGACGACCGTCGGCAGCACGAACGGCACGGTCACCACGACGGCGAGCACGAGCGCGGTGGTCCCGCGGACCCGGGCGAACAACCACGCGATGGGTGCGGCGGCGGCGAGTGCCAGGACCGTCGAGGCGGCCGCCTGGCCCAGGGTGACGCCCAGAAGCCCGAGGGCGTCGGTACGGTCGAGCAGTTCGATCAGGCCCACCCCGGAGTCACGGGCGATCGTGACGGCGCGCCGGACGAGCGCGATCACCGGCCAGGCGAACAGCACCACGACGAACAGCGCCGGGACGACCCACAGCGCAACCGGTCCGGCGGCCCGGGCCACCCGGGTCACCACTGTCCCGGCCGGGGTCACCGAGTCGTCACCGGCCGACCGCGGCACGCCACTGATCGAGCCACATCTCGCGGTTCTCCGCGATCGTGGCGGGCGGCAGCGACGACATCCAGGCGGGCACCTCCGCGCGCGCCGGCCATCCCTCGGGCAGCGGGGTGTCGCGCTGCACCGGGTAGACGTACATCGAGTTCGGGAGTTCCTTCTGCACAGTGGGACTCAGCATGAAATCGACGAGCCTGCGGGCGCCGGTCGAGTTCCGGGTGCCCTTCAGGATGCCGATGTACTCCACCTGCGGGAAGCAGCTGTCGAGCAGCGCGCTCGTCCCGGGCGTCGCCGCCGGCGACGAGGCATAGGACAGCACGATGGGTTTGTCGCCACGGCCCTCGCCGGCGGTGAAGAGCTGGTTGTAGGCCACCTCCCAGCCCGAGACGATGGTCGCGCCGCCGCCGACGACCTGCCTCCAATAGTCCTGCCAGCCGTTTCCGAGCGCACCGACGGTGGTGAGCAGGAACGCCGTGCCCGGCGAGGAGGTCGCCGGGTCGGTCACCGCGGTGAGCGAGGCGAATTCCGGGCGGGTCAAGTCCCGGAAGCTCGCCGGCGGGGTCAGAGACCTGGATTCGAACCAGCCGTCGTCGATGTTGAGGCACACATCCCCGCGGTCGACGGCCGTGAGCTGCCCCTCCGCGCCGGGCACCGCGAAATCGGCGGCACCGTCGGCCGCGGCGGGTGACTCATAGGACTCCAGGGCGCCGGCGTCGATCGGACGCGAGGCGAAGGTGTTGTCGATGCCGAAGACCGCGTCTCCCTTGGGCGCACCCGGCGTCAGTGACACCGTCGACGCCAATTGCCCGGCGTCCCCGGACTTCACGATCTTCAGGGTCAGCCCGGTCTCCTGACGGAACTCGTCGATGACCGACTCCGGCAGTTCGAAGGAATCGTGGGTGAGCAGCGTGACCTCGCCGCCCGACGACGAGTCGTCGGCGCAGGCACTGGCCGTCGTCGCTGCCAGTACGACCGCGACGGCACCGACCACCAGGCGCGTCAGTCGCGACCTCCCGCGTGGGCGACCCGACGCGTCAGCGCGCAGCTCTGTCACTTCAGACTCCTGTTCGACCGTCCCCGATACCCGATTCTCCTCATCCAACCAGGTTGCCGCCTGTCCGTAAGATCCAACCGCCCGACGTCACTTCGATAACAATTGCATCAATTACCACTCTAACCCCACCCGTAACATGCCGGCGGTCTGGACAGTGGAACCCGCGGGGGGCTTAGAATGACCCGCGACGACCCGGGTGAGAGGATGGGCTGTCCGCTACCCGACACCCGGGCGGATGACACGACCCGCGAGGCGCCGATCAACTGATCGTCGGCGCCACGACCGTTAGGACACACCAGTGCGTTTCTCCCGGCCACTGAGGTTGCGATCCGGCCATGCCCCGCATCGACTCCGGACCCGTCGACTCCTCGTCGCCGTGTCGGCGCTCGCGGCGGCGACCTCACTCGCGATGCCGATGGCCGCGCAGGCCGCCCCGCCCCCGAAGGTCGACCAGCGCGTGCTGGAGTCGCTCGGCGCGTTCGCTCCCGCGATCATCGGCTCCGTGGCGACGCCCGGACCCGACGGCAAGGTCTCGGTCGACCTGCTCCGCCAGGCCCAGTCGTTCGCCGACACCCCCGGTATGCCGGCTGAGGTGAGCAAGATCTGGCGCTCGATCGCCGACTTCCTCGGCGAACCCGGCCGCAAGCAGGCCGCGCGTCAGCTCGCCGCCGAGCCCAAGCCCGGCGATCCCGAGATCCCGCAGGGCCCGAACGCCCCGAAGATCCAGGAATTCCTCTACCCGACCTTCGGCCTCGGCTGCATCCCCGGCGGCGGTTCGCTCGGTCGCGCCCTGGTCACCGCCGGACCGCAGGAGGCACCCGCCCCCGGCCCCAAGCGCGGCGAGAGCGGTTACGTCTACACCTCGCTCGGCACGGGTCCGGCGATCGACAACAAGGCCGCGCCGCTCACGGTCAGCTGGTTCAACGTCGACACCGGTCGCACGGGTACCACGACGCTCAAGCGCAACCCGAAGATCAACGTGAAGGAAGGCCCCGGCACTTTTACCGGTATCTCGCGAACCGGCAAGGGCCGCGTCATCTCGGCGATCCACGGCAACGTCACCACGAAGACGAAGGGCAAGGTCGTCTCCTGCACCATCGTCCCGGTGATCGGGCTCGCGATCATCTGATCTCTTCTCCTCTCACAGACGAAGGCACCCCGACTCATCGCGGGGTGCCTTCGTTCGTTACCGGTCGAGAGTTCCTCACGGGATGCGACCATGGCGTACGACGACACGGTCGGCGGCCACTTCGTGAGGATTCTCGATGGGACCCCTGCTCGGTGAGTTACTACCCCTTGCGGTGGGTGTCGCGGTGTCGCCCGGTTAAGTGAAGATCGCGCTCGGTGTCGTCCTGCTCGTCGTCGGGTTGCGTCAGTGGCGTTCCCGGCACGCGGAGTCCGCGACGCCGAAGTGGATGTCGGCCATCGACGAGATGCGTCCGGTGACCGCCATGGGTACCGCGTTCGCGCTGGCGGCGATCAATCCGAAGAATCTCGTTCTCTGCGGGGCGGCGGGTGTCTCGATCACCTCGGGCGCGCTGTCGATGCCGCAGGACGTGATCGCGGTGGCGATCTTCGCACTCCTGGCCTCGACCTCGGTCGTGGTCCCGGTCGTGGGCTACCAGCTCGCCGCGGCCCGCCTGCGCGATCCTCTCGACCGCCACAAGTCGTGGCTGCAGGCGAACAACGCGACGGTGATGGCGGTGCTGATCCTGGTCATCGGAGTCGTGTTGATCGGCAAGGGAATCGGCGGCGCGAGCTGAGCGTGCCGACGGTGGTCGGCCTCTGTGCGGCGGTCCGAGGCCGTGCTCGCGGGCACTGAACCCGCAGTTCGCCGCGGTTTCGGTCTCTCGCGGATCGCGCCCATGTCACAGGTCGGACTCGCGACTTGCCGGGTTCCGAGTCTTCGTGGTCTCTTGTAACTCGAGTCCCATCTGTCACACCCGCCACACGTGGCGGGTGCTCGGCCGTCACAGCCGGTTGCCCCAAGGAGAGCCATGTCCCTCACGTCTCGGTTCACGCGTTCCGACGCTCCGCGTCGCGTCACTCGCAGCCGCGCGATCCAGCGCTGCGGCGCCGGTCTCATGGGTGTGGCGATCGCGGCGGCCACCCTCACCGCCACCTCGGCGCCGGCGACGGCCGAGCCCCTCATCCCCGCCAATCTGCTCGGCGCGCTGTCGATCCCGTTCGACGCCGAGCTGGCCGGGGCGGTACGTCTGCTCAAGGCCGCGGGTGTCGACCAGATCGCCGTGCAGGCCGCCCAGACGATCATGGGGAGCGCCGGACAACTCTCGGTCGAGGACATCGCCGGGCGTGCGGGAGCTCTCCCGCTCCCCGCGGCCGCCGAAGGCGCACCCGCGTCGGCCGCCACTCCGGTCGCGGCCCCGACCGACCCCATCGCCCTGCTGCGCACGCTCGGCATCCAGACGCTCACCCCGTCGGTGTCGCCGTTCTGCACCGCACCCACCGCCGACAACCCGCTCGGACTCGTCACCGCCGGGGCAGGGGCCGTGGCGGGTCCGTGGCCGATGAAGACCGACCCCCTGACCCAGCTCAAGCCGCTGCTCGACATGATCCCCGGCGTGAAGCTGCCCGAGAAGCTCAACCTCGTCGAGAAGGGCGAGACCGCATACGCTTTCGTGCCCGCCTCGCCGACGGCCGGTAGCGGCGGCAAGATGCAGGTCGCGTGGTTCAACACCAGCACGCTCCAGGGCGGCTTCGCCGATCTCGACCCGATCACCGACCGCACCGCGCTGACGGCGCTGCCCCTGCTGTCCGGGGTCCGGCTGGCACCGGTGAAGACCGGCAGCGGCACCATCCTGTCGGCAGTCTTCGGCAACGCCAGCAACGGTACCCAGAACTGCTGGTTCCTACCTGCCGTCGGCATCGTCAATGCTTGACGCACAACGCTTTTCGCATCCGGTCACGCCTCACAGAACGAACTGACGACACATGAACCCCCACGGCAACACTTCGAAACCACGGAGTGCCCACCTCGCACGCGCCCTCGCGGCCGCAGCCGCCCTGACGATCGTCGTGGCCCCGGCCGCCGTCGGCATGACGGCGACGGCCGCGGCCGAACCGACTCCGGGAACATCGACGCCAGGCGTGGCCGAGCCGTCGGCGGAACCGTCGTCGACGGACAACAGCGCGCCCGCCGACGACAATGCGGGCACCGTCGACACGCGAGGTCCGGGACAGACGCCGGGCGCCGTCTACGCCAATCGCGAACTCCCCCGGGCACGTACGGTCGCGGGCGCCGGGTCCGGAAATGACTTCACGTACTGGAGCACCGGCGCCGACGGCAAGGCCCATCTGTCCTCGGGCGTGTTGATGGTGCCGGGCGGGCGGGCGCCGGCCGGCGGTTGGCCGATCGTCGCCTGGGCCCACGGTTCGCGCGGCATCGCCGACCGGTGCGCACCGTCGTCGCGGCCCACCGCCGAGGACACCGATGAGCTCAAGCGATGGCTCGGTCGTGGATATGCCGTCGTCAGTACCGATTACGCGGGTGTCGGGACCCCCGGCACGCCGCAGTACTACGATCTCGAGGCCACTGCCCGCAACATCGTCGACGCGGTGCGCGCCTCTCGGGACATCGCCGACAACCTGTCGCGCTCGTGGGCAGTGGTCGGCGAGGGCCAGGGAGCCGCGGCCGCGATCACGCTGGCCCGACTGGCCCCGACCATCCAGGGCGGCAAGCTCGACTTCAAGGGTGCCGCGGCGAGTTCGATTCCCGCCCAGTTCGGTTCGCTCGTGGCCAATCTCGGGCCGTCGTCCGCGGCGATGCCGTCCGGGCTGGCCGCCGACGCGCTGTACACGCTGAGCGCGATCCGCAACGCGCAGTCCGACCTCGATCTCGACGCCTACCTCACCGACACCGGCAAGAAGTGGCTGACCAAGGCCGCCGCGTCGTGTGTCACCGAGTTCGCGCGTGAGGTGGACGGTCTCGCCATCGGCTCGCTGTTCACCAAACCGCTGTCGGGGAACACCGAACTCACCGCCCTGCTGACCAAGGCGACCGAGCTGCCCACTCGCGGCTTCGAGCGTCCGGTCCTGATGACGCAGACCCTACAGGACACCTCCGTCGTCGTACCGCTCACCCTCAAGTACCTCAACGACGCCCGGGTCGGCGACAGCAAGGTGTCGGCGCGTACCTATCTGACGCTCGACGGTGCCCAGTCGAAGCGGTTCTCCGACACCGACATCCGCGCGTTCGTCGCCCGCGTCCTGCGGTGAACCGAACGTTCCGGATCGCCTATGCGGCCACTGCCGCGGCAGCGACGATCGCCGGGTCGGCCGGTGATCGACGCAGCGCCGCGATCACCAAACCGCTGCCGATCGCGCTTCTCGCGGCGCGGGTGGCCGCCGGAGCACGACGCCGCCCGGTCGCCGACACCGTCGCCCTGGCGTCCGTCGTCGGGTTCTCCGCGCTCGGCGACCGGTTCATGTTGCAGGAGGAATTCGAACACGACGACCCGGCCACGAAGGATCGTTTTCTCCGCAGGGGTGCAACGTCTTTCGCGGGCGCACAGTTGAGCTACGCGGTCGCGATGTGGCGTGCCGGCGCACGACCGACGGTTCGGTCCGTCGCGCCGCGGGTGGGCGTTCTCGCCGAGTCGGCGACGGTGCTGAGCCGACACCGCCCTGCCCTGCTGCCGGTTCTGGGGACGTACGGCAACACGCTCGCGACGATGTCGGCGCTGGCGGCGGACGTGCCGACGCCGCAACCGCGCTTGCGGGCGGGCGGGTGGTTCTTCCTGCTCTCCGACCTCGCGATCATCAATCGACGACACCTGGTCACCGACCCTCGACTCCGGGTGGCCGGCGAGGCCTGGGTGCTCGCAAGCTATTTCACCGCGCAGTACCTGCTGATCGGCGGACTCGCCGACCGGTGAGTCAGGCGACCGCGCGGCCCGAGCAGGTCGAGTACTTCGGATTGGTCATCGGGAAGAAGGCCAGCGCACCGATCTTCTGGCGGATCGTGAAGGCGACGGGACCGCTGCCTGGATGGATGTCGACCTGCCATTTGATGGTGTACCCGCGGCCCGGAACAGTGGTGACGCCGGTACGTCCGGTCCGCAGGTTCCGCCACGACACCGACACCTCGTAGGTGTATTCGAGGGCCACTGCTCGGGCACGGTCGGTGCCGATGAGCGCGATGACGGGTCCGGGTAGTCCGTCCGCGGGGTGCCGGATCTGGTTGAACACGTCCACGCGGACCTTGACCGTGCCTGCCGGCCACGGGTTGACGCTGTCGCACCGCAGGGTGGTGACGTAGTTCGCCCCGTCGTCTGCCGGTGCGGCCCCGGCGGCGCCAGTACCGAACAGCGACACGGCCAGCGCCAGCACGGCGCCGGCCACCGTCGCGACCGTTCCCACTCCGACGCGCCCCCGCCGACGTCTGCCGTTCTCGAAGCCGACCGTGTTCTCCCCGCTCATCATGGGGGCAGTCTAGAGCCGCACGCGGGTGCCGTCTGCCAGAATCGACCCCATGCCGAAGATCCAGATCGCGCAGGAACCCGCGGCCGACGAACTCCTGTCGAACGATTCGTTCGCCCTCCTCACGGGAATGCTCCTCGACCAGCAGTTCCCGATGGAACGGGCCTTCGCCGGGCCGGCCAAGATCCGTGACCGGTTCGGCACGATGGATCCGGTCGAGATCGCCGACGCCGACCCCGAGGCGTTCGCCGACCTGTGTGCCACTCCCCCGGCAATCCACCGCTACGGTCGGTCGATGGCCGGCCGGGTCCAGGCGCTCGCGAAAGTCGTCGCCGAGGAGTACGGCGGCGACGCCGCGCGCATCTGGACCGAGGCCGCCGACGGCGCGGACCTGATGAAGCGATTGCGCGCCCTGCCCGGGTTCGGCGACCAGAAGGCCAAGATCTTCGTCGCGCTCGTCGCCAAGCAGCTCGACGTCAAGCCGTCGGGCTGGACCAAGGTCGCCGGCGACTACAGCAAGAAGGGGTTCCGGTCGGTGGCCGACGTGACCGGCCCGGAGTCGCTGCAGAAGGTCCGCGACTTCAAGAAGGCGGCGAAGGCCGCCAAGGCGGCAGAGGCACCGGCGACCGGTGCGCGGTAGCGACACCGCCCTTCGGAATCACCGAACCCTCGCCCCGAACGCCGGTCGGTTGGCCTAGGGTCGGAAAGCATGGAGTCCCTTCCGGATCGGCCGCTACCCGACCGTCGCCGCGCCGACCGTAGACCGGTGGCCACGGCGGACGCGGGCCGTGCGCTCGTCGAGATGCCGTTCCGACTCGGTTTCGCGGTCACCGGGGTGGTGCTCAGTGCAGCCGAGTCCGCAGTCGCCATCGCCCGCATCACGGCCGGGAGCGTGCAGAACGAGATCGCACTGGCAGTGGGCGTCGACGCGGACGAGCTCGGATCACTCCGGACTCCGCTCGCCCTCCTCAACCAGCTGTCCGAACTACTCGGCCCCGAGCGGCCGTTCGGCAGGATCCTGGCCAACGGCGGTCCGCTGGAGCGACTGCTCGATCCCGGGGGTGTCGTCGACCGGCTCACCGCTCCGAACGGTCCGCTCGACAAGCTCACCGCCGAGGGCGGACTCCTCGACCAGGTCGCCGAGGAACGAGGCATCCTGGTGCGCCTCACCGCGAAGGGTGGACCGCTGGACCGGCTGACCCGGCCGGGTGGCGTGGTCGACCAGTTCACCGAGAACGAGGGCATCCTCGAGCGCCTCACCTCCGAGGGCGGCATCGTCGACAAGTTGACCGCGCCCGACGGCGTGCTGGAGAAGGTGACCGCCGCGGGAGGCATCCTGGACCGGCTCGCCGAGGACGACGGCCTGCTCGATCAGCTCCTGGGCGAGAACGGCGCGGTCGAGCGCGCGATCGCACCGGGCGGGCCGCTGGACCGGATCTCCGAGCTCACCGAGGTCATCGGGCAGCTCGGGCCCAACCTGCTCGCCATGCAGGAAACGGTCCACGAGCTCGCCGAGACCGTCGACCTGCTCAACCAGACGGTCGCACCGCTCGGCGGTCTCGCCGAGCGACTTCCCAAACGCCTCACCCGTCCGCCGAAGGGGTCGGGTGGCAACGGACACGGAGACGCCCCGGCGGACACGAACGGGTACCCGCGGAGTTAGCCGCCACAGGCCACGCCGAGCGCCGGGTCAGAATGGCGGGGGCTCGTCGTCGTGGGTTGTCGCTTGATGGTGGGTTGCCTCGTTCCGGGCGCGGCGGTTAGCTTCGCGCTGTTTGTTGTTGCGGGCACGTTCTTCTCGCCGCTTCGCGTGTTTGGCGGCGGTGCGTTCGGTGATCGTGCGCGGTTGTCGGCCTTGCTGTTGTCTGCCTTGCCGTTCGGGCACGATGGTCCGCGGACTGGGTGGTGCTTTCGCGGCTTGTTCGAACCGGATGCGACGCAGGTTCGGGAAGAGGTCTTCGAGGGTTTCGGCCTCGCCGGGGATGACAAACCCCTCGGGCGTGACGTATTCGGTGACCAGGCGGCCCTCGTCGTCGCGGTACTGCACATCGGTCCAGTCGCCGTGGGTCTTGTGCAGATGACCGGGACGGCATTTGGCGTTGAGGTTCTCACTCGAGGTCGCACCCCCGCGTGCCGGTCGGGCGTGGTCGTACTCGGCGACGTGATCGACATCGGCAGTGAAAGCCGAACGCGTGCAACCCGGCTCGGTGCAGTAGCCGTCGCGCACCCGCACGAACTCCGCACACGCACTCGTCGGCCGGTACGGGTCACCAGGCAGGGCAGCCGGGTAGACCACCACCATCTCCGACGACACCGGCTCCGTCGACGATGAGGTCGAAGTCGGGGGTGTCGACGCGTCACCCGCGCCGCCGGCATCGGCGTTGGTGTCGGTGCCCGCCGTATCCGGCTGTGGCGCGGCGATGTTCGCCGTCCGCTTGGTGTCGTCGTCGTATCCGCCCTCGCCGGCGACGACCTGCGTGGGTGGTGTGCGAATGGGGGTGACCGGCCTGATCGTCGCGTCGGGCCGGGCGGCGAGGTCGCGCACATGGTCATCGGAGATCACTCCGTGCCCGTCGACCCAGCCGGGTCCGGACCCGCCGGCCAGGGTGTCGGCGTCGGTGACGACATGGATCACGATCTCGGTACCCGCGGTGGCGCCGGCAGGATTGGGCAATGTTGCGGTGCAGTCGGACTGACCGCACGCGCAGGTGAACGCTGTTCGGGTGAGCAACGCGCACATGGCGTCGGACTTGCGTTCCCCGAGGGTGCGGCCATCGCGGTCGCACACTGATGCGGCCAACTCCCGTACCGAGGCGTTGGAAGCCCGGATGTTCTCGGCGGCCATGACCGCGGTGATCTCACCGGTGCCGTCACCGTGGTGCTCGGTCCACACCCCGCGTTTGTCGAGCGCTTCGCGGCGCCGTTCGCGGACGGCGTCGGCGTCGTGGCCGAAGACCAGGCGGTCGATCATGTCGCGCAAACCTGACGTCGACCACGACCCGGACCGGGAGCGCAGCAGGTCGGCGATCGATTCGTCGAGCACCTCGATGATCCGGCGGCTGGCGGGGTCGCCGGGGTCGAGAAGGTGATCATCGGACACCAAGTGCGTGCGTCCGATGATCTCGCGGATCTGGTGCGGCCCGATGATGCCGTCGCGCAACGTCTCCAACACCCGCGGCAACCGGTCACGAAGACACAGCGCCTCGTCGACCAGCATCCCCGCCCGGTAGCGGGTGATCCCGGCCTCCCGCGAGACCCGGGCGACGATGTCACCGAAACCGTCGGAGACGTAACTGTTGCCGACCGTGGTCAGCAGCCGATCGCACAACACCAGGATCGTCTGGTAGCGGCACCACGCCAGATACGACTCGCCCGCGCGGATCGACCCCAGACGCTGCATATGGGTGGCGGTGTCGGCATCGGCCGGACAAGCAGGATCGACCCCGGCGAGGAACTCGCCCGGCAGATCGGTCCATGCCCCCACAGTGACTCCCCCCGAAGTCGTTGCCACCCGGCCTGGTTGACCGGATCAATTGATACGTCCAAGGTAGACCCGACCACCGACAAGAAATCGCGCCCGACGCGCAGTCCTCGACATCTGGCTATGGTCGGCGGCGCAGATCAAGTCGAATTCGATGAGACCGGGGACATTTCGTCGCCAACCCTTCGTGACGCGGCCCGGCCGCCGTCGTGGATCACGAAAGAACCGTTGTGCGCAGTGCGAGCCCTTCGGGTCTGTCCGATATTCGGTGTAAGCGGCGGTTTTCCGATTGCTCGGTGGGTCAGCGTTCTTCGGCTGCGGGCATACCATCGGCGAACGTGATGGCCAGGGCGTTGAGCGCTGGCTTCCAGCGTACGGCCCACTTCGTCTGACCGGTACCCTTTGGGTCCAGTGACCGGGTCACCAGGTACAGCGTTTTAAGTGCGGACTGCTCGTTCGGGAAGTGCCCGCGAGCGCGCACCGCACGCCGGTAGCGGGCGTTGAGACTTTCGATCGCGTTGGTGGAGCACAACACTCGCCGATTCTCGACGTCGTAGTCAAGGAATGGGATGAACTCCTCCCACGCGTTTTCCCACAGTGCCACGATCGCCGGGTATGGCGTCCCCCACTTTTCAGCGAATTCCTCCCACCGCAGCCGGGCCTCAGCGGCGGTCGGCGCGGTGTAGATCGGTGTGAGATCGGCGCTGATCTGATCCCAGTACTTGCGGGAGGCGTACTTGAAGGTGTTCCGGATCAGATGGATGATGCACGTCTGTACCGTGGCCAACGGGAATGCGGCAGATACACTGTCGAGCAACCCTTTCAACCCGTCACAGACAACGAAGAAGATGTCGCGGACACCCCGATTCTCGAGGTCGGTGAGCACCGCCAACCAGAACCTGGCCGACTCGCCGCCCCCGTCACCGGCCCACATGCCGAGGATGTCTGTGTGCCCGTCGAGATCAACACCGATCGCAGCATAGATCGGCCGGTTACGCACCTGCCCGTCACGGATCTTGACCATGATCGCGTCGACGAACACCGCCGCGTACACCTTCTCCAGCGGGCGCGCCCACCAACCCACCATCTCCTCGATGACCCGATCAGTGATGCGCGAGACGGTGTCTTTCGACACCGACCCACCGTAGACATCGGCGAAATGCGCCGAGATCTCACCGGTCGTGAGGCCTTTGGCATACAGCGACAGCACCACCCGATCCACATCGGTGACGCGACGCTTGCTCTTACCGACAATCACCGGGTCGAAGGTGCCGTTGCGGTCGCGGGAGACCTCGATCGACACCTGCCCGCACGCATCAGTCAGCACCCGTTTCGCGCGCGTGCCGTTACGCGCGCGTGCCGTTACGCGAATTGCCGGTGTTGCGGCCGGCCACGTCATGTTTGTCGTAGCCAAGATGTTCGGTCATCTCCTCATCGAGCGCGGCTTCGAGGACGCTCTTGGTCAAGGCTTTGAGCAGCCCGCCAGGACCGGTCAGCGCCACTCCCTGAGCGCGTGAGCTACGTACCAGATCGCTCACCAAAGCCTGCTCGGCCTTCGAGAGCTCACGCACCGCATCCGCAGTGGTGACATCGTGTTCCTGACCGGTCTGAACCGGCCCTGCCACCGGGGCATCCACGCCTCCGATTGTGTCGGTCATCGTCGTGATTCCTCCTGCCCCACGCCGGGGGCGATCACAACCACTTACACCGAATCAGCGACAGTCCCCGGAGCTCCGGAGCGGAGACGATGGTGACGCCGACGGCGGTTGCGATGAGTCCGGCGTTGACGATTAGGAGAGTGATGTCGGTGGCCGCCCGGGATATGGACACGATATCGACCATGCCGTGAAAGATCGCGATGACCAGAATGCTCGAGCGTGCGCTGTTGAACAGAAACGTCGTGAGGTAGGCGCCGAACAATAGACTCAGAATCCAACCAGGAATCATCAGGAGTCCCAGAGTCTGTAATCCGTAGGGATAGAGGAACAGTGGCAGATGCCAGCCAGCCCATCCCACGGCGAAGATGGTCGTGGCTCCGTACGCTGTCCAGCCGGCATCCTGCATGCTGGGGATGGCGTATCCGCGCCAGCCTGTCTCCTCGCCGAATCCGAAGAACACGATCTCAATCGGGACGAGCAGCCAACCCACGTGAGCAAACTCCTTCGACCCCAGGAACTCTGACCAGTCGACGGGCGAGCCTGCCAAAGTCGAAACCACGGCGCCGAGACCGAACAGCGCCAGCGGGAATGCGACTGCGAACACTATCCACACAAAAGGGACTCGCCAGCGGAACATTTGAGAGCACAATGCGATGACACTCGCGCGTCCCCCGTCGCGCCACCGGAGTACGACCGCCGCGATCAGTGGGCCGAGACTTCCCACGTAGTGCAGCCACTGCAGGCTGTCAGGCGCGAAGAGCATCGGTAACCAGATCGACCAGCTGATCAGGTACGCCAACGCGAAGAAGATCACGGTGCTACGCGGCAGGCCATGGCGCAACTTCGTCCACCATGAGTATTCGCCGGTGCTGGACTGACTTACTTCATCCGACATCCATGCCTCGTTCTTCGCTGCGCCTACAGGCCAGTAACACAGTAAGCGCGCCTTTCGGGCCCGCGCATGGGTCGAAGTTCCCGTCGTGGCACCGCTCCAGATGACAAGACGCGGTTGCAGGCTGAGCAACCCTAAGCGGGGGCACGGCGAACCGGAACAAGCCTGTCTCACACTGAGCCTGGATTAGGCTGAGGCCATGAGATGACGAGAAATTCACACCGGCGCCGGCTGAACCGCCCCGGGTTTGTCGGAGGCTCTCGAATCTGTGAAGGATGGAGAGCATGGCAGCACCACGGAAGTACAGCGTTGAGCTGAAGGAGCGGGCGACGCGGATGGCGGTGGAGGCCCGCAAGGACCCGGTCACGCGGCCGGGAGCGCTCAAACGGATCGGCGATCAACTCGGTGTGCACCCGGAGGCGCTGCGGACCTGGGTCAAGCAGGCCGAGATCGATGGCGGCGTCCGACCGGGTACCACGACCAGCGAGGCCGAGCGGATCGCACAGCTGGAACGGGAGAACCGTGAGCTACGGCGGACGAACACCATCTTGAAGCAGGCCTCGGCATTCTTCGCGGCGGAGATCGACCGCCCGCAGCGCTGATCGTGGAGTTCGTCGCCACTTTCCGCGGCGAACACGGAGTCGATCCGATCTGCGCGGCCTTGCGCGATACGGCCGCCCAGATCGCTCCGTCCACGGTGCGAGCCCATCTGAGTTCTCGACGAGTCGAGGCGCCACGGGTGGTCCGTGACCGCGAGGTCCTCGGCGAGATCCGCACTGTGCATGCCGATAATCTCGGCGTCTACGGTGCCCGCAAAGTCCATGCCGAACTAGGCAGGAAGGGTGTCCGCGTGGCCCGGTGCACTGTCGAACGGTTGATGAAAGCTGGTGGGCTGCAGGGGATAACGAGGTTGAAGACACGCAAGACCACGCACAGCGAGGGGGCCGAAACTCCACGACCGGCAGATCGTGTGCAACGGCAGTTCACCGCGGCGGCGCCCAACGCGCTGTGGGTGGCCGACCTGACCTATATCCGCACCCACTCGGGGTGGGTGTATGCCGCGTTCATCCTCGATGTGTTCTCCAGGATGGTCGTGGGCTGGCAGGTCTCGACCACCATGCGCACCGACCTCGCGCTCGACGCCCTGGATATGGGGTTGTGGGCGCGCTCGCGTGCCGGCCAGGACGTGGCCGGGCTGATTCACCACTCCTACCGCGGCGCCCAGTATCGAGCCATCCGCTACACCGAACGCCTCGCCGAAGCCGATGCGGTGACTTCTGTTGGCTCTAAGGGTGATTCGTATGACAATGCGATGGCCGAGGCGTTCAACTCGTTGTCCAAGGCCGAATGCATCCGCAACCCAGTGATGCGTCCTCGAGGTGGCTGGGGTGGTGTCGGCGAGGTCGAGATCGCCGTCGCCGAGTACATCGATTGGTTCAATCACCGCCGTTTGCACGGCGAGATCGGCCACGTCCCACCCGTCGAGTACGAGGACGCCTACTGGTCGACCCACACGGTCACCAGCTACCGTGAGAACCCGGTCCCGGCATCCGCTGGAACCAACTAACCGAGCCTCCAGCAAACCCGGGGCGATTCACATGACCGCTTCCAGTCCGGCGTGCGACACCAGGTTGTCGTCGTCGAACATGGCGGACGTGGCGGAGAACGTGTGCGATACTTTCACTGAAAGTGCCTTCTGGGCTGGAATGTTTTGTGTCTCAACACCACCAATCATTCCAGCTCAGAGGGCATTCTCACGTTATCGACACCCCGCACCCGTCCACGGATCCAGGCTGAGGAGCGAGCTTGCGAGCGTCACGAAGGGTCTTGGTGAGTCGGGTTGCGAAGACCCTTCGTGACGCGCCCTCCGCAAGCTCCGGACGCTCCTCAGGGAGCAGGGGGTGACGCGCCCTCCGCAAGCTCCGGACGCTCCTCAGGGAGCAGGGGCGTGACGCGCTCTCCGCAACTGGGTCTGGGGTTCTTTCGGTGTAGAGCGGAGGGGCCGCCGCGGCGCGCAGTCAGCCACCCAGCGCTCGCGCGAGCAGTTCCACGTACCGGTCCACATCGTTCACGACATCCGGGCTCGTGGTCACCGAGATCGCGATCCGGTCGCCGATCCCGTGTACGCCGTGAGTCAGTCCCTGAGCCGGCGACAGCGCGGGAAACCCTGTGCTGAAGAGGATCTCGCCTCCATCGAGTTCGAAATCGGCGGCTCCGCGGTTCACCGACGAGACCACGGTGACGCCGGTGACCGTCGCCGGCGGGGTGTCGAGATCGAAGGATCGGATCCCCCATCGGGTCAGGATCGCCGGTGTCGACTCCGACGCCCGACGCTGCGCGACCCGCAGCGGTTCCGCCTCGGCCGCGCGTGCGGCGGCGATCTCGGCGCCGATGAGTCGTGCGCGCTCGCCCAGATCGTCGGTGTCGATGTGCAGATCGATCCCCGCATTGCGAAAGTGATTTCGCGCTCGACGTTCTCCGCCGCGCCCGACCGTCAGCTCCGCGCCGTATCGTCGATTCCCGTCCCCCAGATACTCTGGGAGCGCCACCGAGATCGCGGTGAGTACGGCGACCGTGACCGGTACTCCGGGGCCGCTGAGTTGATCACGCGCGACGACCAGCACACGCAGGGTCCGCCGCGGTCCGGGCGGGACGTTCAACCGAGTCGGCGCATATCCCGCCGTGCCCGGCACGGATGCCGCGGCGAGCCGCGCCGCGCGAACCCCTCGCCACGCTGTCGTGACGAACTCGCCGGGGAATCGAAGCACTCCGCCGAGCGCCGTACCGGCGTCGACCATCAGCTCGCGGAAGGGTGAACGCACCTCGGACAGCGGTCGTCGTGGGGTGGCGGGAGCCGTGAACCAGTCGCGCGCGATCCGCGACATCCGACGCCCGTCACCCAGGGCGTGACAGACCTGGAGCACGACGACGACCACCGGACCCGTCGCTGCCGGGACGTCGGCGACCGGACCGAAGAGGTGCGCCCGCCACGCCTCCCTCGTGGGATCGAGCGGCTGGGCGATGAGCCCGGCGATCTCCGTCAGACACGACGACCACGTGCGGCTCGACGCGTCCACGCGGACCTGGTCGTCGGCGGGCCGGACGGATTCCCAATACGGGCGGTCGGCGGTGCCCGGGACATCTCGTATCCGGAGGCACAGATCGTCGACGTGCGCCGCCCGCAGCCGGAGTCGCGCCGCGCAGTCCTCGATCGAACCGCGCGGCGCGGCAAAGCAATACACCAGGAACTCGTCGTTCGGGATGCGCTGCGACATCCAGTACGACACCGCGTCCGCCGCGGCCATCCGGTGCATGGCCGCCAGCGTAGCGGCACGGCGTGCTACTTCTGTCCGGCGCTCCAGGCGTACGGCAGGTCGGTGCCGTTGAGCACGTGGTCGCCGACCGCCTGCAGCTTGAAGATCAGCGGGTTGTGCACCGAGATCACCCGGGCGTTGCGCCAGTGGCGATCCAGGCGCAGACGCTCGGAGGTGATCGACGCGCCGCCGACCTCGAAGAGCTGCGTGGTCGCGTCGAGCACGGCGGGGATGACGGCGGCCTGGGCACGGGCGACATCGAATTCGACGCGGTCGAGGAGCGCGGCGTCCTCCCAGCCGGCGAGCGCGAGCTCGTCGAGCTCGTCGGCGATGTCGAGGACCAGCGTGCGCGCGGTGTAGGCCGCCGCCGACAACCGGCCGATCACCTGCTGCACCAACGGATCATGGCGCGGCAGGTCGGCGGTCGAATGCGTGAAGGTGCGAGTGCGGTTGCGCACCCACTCCACGACGTCGTCGGTGGCGCGTGCCGCGATACCCGCGAGCACCGAGAGCTGCACGAGTTGCAGATACGACGTCGCGTACGTGCGCCCCTCCCCGCCGTACCCCGGGCCGAGGACACGCTCGGCCGGCACCTCGACATTCGCGAACTCGGTGGTGCCGCTGGCGGTCAGGCGCTGACCGAAGCCGTCCCAGTCGTCGTGCTGGGTGACGCCGTCGGCGTCGGCGTCGACGAGTACCGAGACCCGCTCACCGTCTTGGTCGGCGGCGACGAGGATGTGGTCGGAGTAGAGGCTGCCGGTGCTGTAGTACTTGGTGCCGTCGAGCCGGAACCCGCTGCCGCCGGCGCTCGCCGGATCCGGGGTCAGGCGCGTCTGATACCGGTCGATGGCGCCGACGCCGGGCTCGGTGATCGCGTTGCCGACCAGCGTCCCCTCGCCGACCTTGCGCAACCACTGCTGCGCAGCCTCGTCCGGGAGGGCGGCGAGCTGGTCCTCGACGAACGACCAGTGCACCCGCAGGGCCTGCGGGAGATTGGACTCCGCGGCGGCCAGATCGATGAGCAACCGGAACAGCTGACGGATCGACGCGCCATAACCGCCGAATTCCACCGGCACGCGCAACGCGCCGAACTTCGCCTCCCGTAGCCACGAGACCTCGTCGTATGCAAGCCTGCGGTCGTCCTCGCGCTGCACGGCGCCTTCGGCGATCCGGGCGAAGATCGGTGCGAACACCTCGTCGAGACGCTCGTCCGTCGTTCCGGTGGCGGGCCGGTTAGTTTGCTCGGTGGACGGCACAGTGGACGTCATCGGGGGTCCTTTCGATCGCAGACTGGTCGGCGACAGTCTGGTCGGCCCGGCACCGGCCGACCACGGTTGCAACCGCGCTGACCGCAACGCTGACGTTCTGGGCGCGTGCACCGCACACTGGCGCTCCGACGCTCGTCGGCCACCTCCGATGAGACCCCGGTCACGCCATGTGTCAATGTTTGGTATGCCAACAACGCTCGTTGATATCGATCCGACCACCCCCGTCGTCGTCGGCGTGGGCCAGGCATCGGAACGCCTGACCGATCCCGGATACGAGGCGCTCGGCGAGGCCGACCTCGCCGCCCGGGCGGTGACCGCCGCATTCGCCGACTCCGGAGGCGACGTCGCCGGGTCGATCGACACGATCGCCGCGATCCGCTCGTTCGAGATCTCGAGCCCGTTGTCGTCGTCACCGCTGGGCCGACCGGACAACATGCCGCGCGCGGTCGGCAACCGGATCGGGGTGGACCCACGCCGCGCCGTGCAGGCCGTGACCGGCGGCCAGACCCCGCAGACGATGCTCACCGAACTCGCGGCGGCCATCGCCGCCGGCGACTCCGAGGGGGCCGTGGTGTTCGGCGCCGAGGTGATGTCGACGGTCCGCCACCTCATGTCACAGCCGGAGCACCAGCGCCCGAGCTTCGCCGAGGAGGTCGGTGGACAGCTCGAGGACCGCGGCTTCGGGCTCAAGGGCATCATCTCGGTAGCCGAGATGCGGCACGGCCTCGCGTCGGTGTTGCCGCAGTACGCCCTGCTGGAGAACGCCCGCCGGCACGCCTCCGGCCTGGGCCGCGACGCCTACATCGCCACGATGGGTGAGTTGTTCGCGCCGTTCACCGAGGTCGCCGCCGCCAACCCGCACTCGGCCGCCCCGACGGCGCGCACCGCCGACGAACTCGTCACCGTCACCCCCGAGAACCGGATCGTGTCCGATCCGTTCACCCGGTACATCGTGGCGCGCGATCAGGTCAACCAGGCCGCAGCCGTGGTCGTGATGTCGGTGCGGGCCGCGCAGGCCGCCGGCATCGACCCCGCGAAATGGGTTTTCCTGCACGGTCATTCGTCGACGGTGGAACGCCCGGTCCTGGCTCGCCCCGAATTGTCCTCCGCTCCTGCGGCTCCCGCGGCGGTGCGGCATGCGCTGCAGGTCGCCAGGATCGGGCTCGACGACATCTCCGTGGTCGACATCTACAGCTGCTTCCCGATCGCGGTGTTCAACGTCCTCGACGGGATCGGCATGTCGCCCGACGATCCGCGCGGACTGACCCTGACGGGTGGCCTGCCGTTCTTCGGCGGGCCGGGCAACAACTACTCGCTCCACGCGATCGCCGAAGTCGTCACCCGCGTCCGGCGATCGCCGGGTGACTACGGTCTCGTCGTCGCCAACGGTGGTGTGCTGAGCAAGCATGCCGCGGGTGTCTATTCGACGACGCCGGCACCGTGGCGCCCGGACACCAGCAGTCCGGTCCAGGCCGAGCTCGACGCGGTACCGACCGTTCCCACGATCGCCGACGCCGACGGCGCCGCGATCATCGAGACCTACACGGTCATCCCGCAGAAGAACGGCCGCCGCACCGGTGTGGTCATCGGCCGGCTGGTCGACCCGACCGTTCCGGAGGGACTCGGCGCCCGCTTCGTGGCCAATCTCGATTCCGACGACGACGAACTCTTCGACCTCCTCCTCACCTCCGACGACCCCGTCGGCACGCCGATCGTCGTGCGGTCCTTCGACAAGGGCAATCGGGTGGCCCTGACCGCCGCGGCCATGAACTCCCGGCATCCGGTCGTCGCGCCGGCGTTCCGCGACTCCTACGAGCACGTCGAGATCCGTCGCGACGGCCGGCTGCTCGAGGTGACCATCAACCGGCCCGATGCGCGCAACGCGTTGAACCCCGCCGCGAACGCCGAACTCGATTCGATCTTCGAGGCCTACTTCGCCGATCCCGACCTGTGGGTGGCGATCTTGACGGGCAAGGGCGACAAGGCCTTCTCGGCGGGCAACGATCTCGCGGCGACCGCGGGCCCCGCCGCCCTGTCGGTG
This sequence comes from Gordonia sp. SCSIO 19800, assembly GCF_018132775.1. NCBI lineage: Bacteria > Bacillati > Actinomycetota > Actinomycetes > Mycobacteriales > Gordoniaceae > Gordonia > Gordonia sp. SCSIO 19800. Next base: position 112,199 of record NZ_JAGRQM010000009.1, read on the forward strand.
CCGAAGAACGGGTTCGCCGGACTCACCTCGCGGCGCAGCCTGCCCAAACCGGTGATCGCGGCGGTCAACGGCTTCGCGCTCGGCGGCGGCTGCGAGATCGCGATGGCCTGTCACATCGTCGTGGCCGACGAGGACGCGTCGTTCGGACTGCCCGAGGTGAAGGTGGGTTTGGCGGCCGCCGCGGGTGGTCTGGTCCGCCTGCCGCGGATGATCCCGCCCGCGCTCGCACGCGACATGATCCTGACCGGGCGTCGGATCTCCGCCGCCGAGGCCGCCTCCGCCGGACTGGTGAGCCGGATCGCCCCGGCCGGAAAGGTTCTCGAGACCGCACGCGGCGTGGCCGAGGAGATCCTGGCCGCCTCTCCGACGTCGGTACGGGCGTCGATCGCCACCATGGAGCAGTCCGACGCCATCACCGACACCGTCGACGCCGTCCACGCCAGCACCTCGGTGCTCGACTCGCTCGTGATCAGCGGCGACACCCTCGAAGGGATCATGGCGTTCGTGATGAAGCGGACGCCGAACTGGAAAGGCCACTAGAGACTCATCGAAGACGAAAGCGCACGGAAGACGCGCGCACGGTCGTCGGATGCTGAACACTTGACGGCGGCCACTCCGCGCGCTCCCGCGTGTGGGTGGCCGCTGTTTCGACGTAACAGTCGTGTCCAGAAAGGCGGCACACCATGTCCGGTAGCAGTGAGGCACGCGGAACCAAGTCCTCCAAACGCACACCCCCACCACCGTCGTACCGGGTCGATCCCCCCGACTGGACACTGCCGCGGGGCACGATCGTGCTCCTCACGATCGCCGGCCTCGTCGTCGCCATCGGCGGCATCAAGTCGGTGGCGTCGCTGGTCGGGCCGGTCTTTCTCGCGCTGATGCTCACCGTCGCCGTCCAGCCGGTCCCGAACTGGTTGCGCAAGAAGGGCTTCCCGCGGTGGGCCGCCTTCGTGACGACGGTGCTCCTCGTCTACGGAATCCTCATCGGGCTGTTCGCGGCGCTGGTGTTCTCCGTCGCGCGCCTGGCATCGATCCTGCCGCAGTACGACGACAAGTTCGACGACCTCGTCACCGGCTTCCAGAACTTCCTCACCAGCCACGGCGTCAGCCACGACAAGGTGCAGGACATGATCTCCCATGTCGACACCAGCAAGGTCGTGGGTGCCGTGACCGACGTGCTGAGCAGCACGTTCAGCGTGGCCTCGGCGCTCGTGCTCGTCCTCGCCCTGCTGCTGTTCATGGCCGCGGACTCGGTCGGCTTCGACGACCGGATGAACATCCTGGACCGGATGCGCCCCGACATCGCATCGGCCTTCCGTTCGTTCTCGCAGGGGACACGCAGCTATCTGTGGGTGTCGACGGTCTTCGGCCTGATCGTCGCCGTGCTCGACAGCGTGGCCCTCGCGTTGCTGTCCATCCCGCTCCCCATCCTCTGGGGCCTGCTGTCGTTCATCACCAACTACATCCCGAACGTCGGCTTCATCATCGGTCTGGTCCCACCCGCGCTGCTCGGGCTCCTCGTCGGGGGGCCCACGAAGATGATCGTCGTCATCGTCGTCTACAGCGCGATCAACGTCATCATCCAGTCGGTCATCCAACCGAAATTCGTCGGCGACGCGGTCGGGTTGTCGACCACCCTGACCTTCCTGTCCCTGCTCTTCTGGGCCTGGGCGATCGGGCCGCTTGGCGCGATCCTCGCGGTGCCGCTGACCCTGCTCGCCAAGGCCTTGCTCATCGACATCGACCCCGCCACCCGCTGGGCAGACGTGCTGCTGTCGTCGGGCGGGCAGCCGAAGAGCCCGGACCCGGCCGAGGCGGGAACCTCCGACGACGACACGAGAGAACCCGCGAAGACCACGGGCACGAAGGGTGAGGATCCGCCACCCGGATCGGCCCCGGGCGTCACACTGGAACCGGAAACGTGAGGCGGGCTACGCACCGCGCCGATCATTGGGTAGATTCCCTTTCGACCCCAATCTGACCACAACCGTTTACAGATAGGTTGCGCACCGCTCATGGACATGAACTGGTCTCCGGACGACGCTGCGTTTCGCGACGAGGTCCGCGCGTTCCTCGACGAGAAACTGACCCCCGAACTACGCGCGGCGGGCACGCTGCGCACCAGCGTCTACTCCGACCACGAGGCCTCGATGGAGTGGCAGGCGATCCTGCACGAGCGTGGCTGGGCCGCTCCCGCGTGGCCGGTGCAGTACGGCGGATGCGACTGGTCGCAATCCCAGCACTACATCTTCAGCCGTGAGTCGATCCTCGCCGGCGCGCCGTCGCTGTCGCCGATGGGCATCCGCATGGTGTCGCACGCGATCATGGCGTTCGGCACCGACGAGCAGAAGAACTTCTTCCTGCCGGGCATCCTCGACGGCAGCGTCTTCTTCTGCCAGGGCTACTCCGAGCCGGAGTCCGGCTCGGACCTCGCGTCGCTGTCGATGGCCGCGGTCGACGACGGCGACGACCTCGTCGTCACCGGTTCCAAGATCTGGACCACCCACGCCTCCGAGGCGAACTGGATCTTCTGCCTCGTGCGGACCTCGCGCCAGGAACGCAAGCAGCAGGGCATCACGTTCGTGCTCATCGACATGAACTCGCCGGGCATCGAGGTGCAGAACCTCGTGTTCGCGTCCGGCGAGCAGGTGCAGGCGCAGGTCTTCTTCGACGGCGTGCGCGTGCCCAAGAAGAACGTCCTCGGCAAGATCGACGAGGGGTGGACCGTCGCGAAGTACCTGCTCGTCTTCGAGCGTGGTGGCGGCGCGGCCGCCCCGGCGCTGCAGGTCATGGCCGAGCAGCTCGGCCGGGACGCGGCGTCGGTGACGGCGCCGAACGGCGGCCCGCTGTCGGAGGATCCGGCCTTCGCGGCCAAGCTCACCGACCTGCAGGTGCGCGCGAAGATCCTCGAGGTCCTCGAGTACCGCGCGCTCGCCGCGATGAGTTCGGGCAAGGACCCCGGTTCCATCGCGTCGATGCTGAAGATCCTCGGCACCGAACTGAGCCAGGAGATCACGACCCTCAGCCTGGAGGCCGCGGGCCCGCACGGACGCGTCTTCCAGCCCCACGCCACGAAGCCGGGCGGACCCATCTTCCAGTACACCCCGCCCACCGACGGCTACGTCAGCGGCGAACCGTGGCAGGCCGTCGCGCCGCTGCACTACTTCAACGACCGCGCGGGCTCGATCTACGCCGGCAGCAACGAAATTCAACGAAACATCCTCGCCAAAGCGGCTCTGGGTCTCTGACGGGTCACAGGAGATAACCAATGGACTTCACACTCACACCCGAACAGCAACTGCTGTCCGACGGTCTCGACAAGTTCCTCGACGCGCGGTACGACCTGCAGGTCAGCCGCGACGCCGCGAAGGTCGGCGAGGGCTGGCAGCCGAAGATCTGGAAGGCCTTCGTCGAGGACCTCGGGGTCGTCGGCGCCTGTCTGCCGGAGGACATCGGCGGATTCGGCGGCGGCCCCGAAGAACTGATGGTCGTCACCGAAGCGCTCGGGCACGCCCTCGTGGTCGAGCCGTTCGTCGACACGGTCGTGCTCGGTGCGGGCCTGCTGCACGCGACCGGCAACCCGGTCGCCCTCGAGGCCGCCGGTCGCATCGCCGAGGGCGAGGCGCTCAGTGCACTCGCCGCGCTCGAGGACGGCTCGGGCGGGGTCCTCTCCCGCATCGAGACCTCCGCCGACCGGGACGGCGACGAGTGGGTGCTCAACGGCACCAAGGCCGTCGTCACCACGGCGCCGCTCGCCGACTACCTGATCGTCAGTGCCCGCACAGCAGGCGAACCCCACGATCCCGCCGGCGTCTCGCTGTTCCTGATCGATCTCGCCGACAGCGGGCCGACGGGTCTCGAGCTGCACAAGCTGCGCACCATCGACGACCGCCAGGCCGCCGACATCACGTTCACCGACGTGCGCCTGCCCGGCGACGCGCTCATCGCCGACGAGAACGCCATCGAGATCCTCGAGAAGGCGTGGGACACCGCAACCGCCGCGGTCGTCTCCGAGGCCGTCGGCCTGATGCGCAAGGTGTTCACCGACACCGTCGAGTACTCCAAGCAGCGCGAGCAGTTCGGGGTCCCGATCGGCAGCTTCCAGGTGCTGCAGCACCGGATGGTCGACATGCATCTCGAGCTCGAACAGTCGGTCGCCGCACAGTATTTCGCGGTCCTGTCCCTCGAGGGCTCCCCGGCGGAACGGGCGGCGGCGGTCTCGGCCGCCAAGGCCACCGTCAGTCGCGCCGCCCGGTTCATCGGACAGAACGCGGTGCAGTTGCACGGCGGGATGGGGATGACCGAAGAGCTGGCCATCGGCCACTACTTCAAGCGTCTCACCGCCATCGAGTACGAATTCGGCACCGCGGACGCCCATCTCGCCCGTTTCGCGACCGCCACCGCGCAGATCGACGCCTGACCGCATCGCCGAATCGCCACCTTCCGGTTCCGGAGGTGGCGATTCGGCGTCCGGGCCTGACTCAGCTGTCGGTCCAGACCGGCTTCCGCTTCTGCAGGAACGCCGACATACCCTCCTGCGCATCGCAGGTCATCGCATTGGTCGCCATCGTCTCACCCATCTCGTCATACGCCGCCGACTCGTCGAGCTCCACCTGCCGATAGAACGCCTGCTTGCCGATCGAGACGGTCCGCGCGCTCGACCCGGCGATGTGGAGCGCCAGCTCCCGCACCGAGTTCGCGAGCTCGTCGTCGTCGACGACGCCGCTGAGCAGCCCCCAGTCCGCGGCGGTCCCGGCGTCGATGGGTTCGCCGGTGAGCAGCATGTGCATGGCGCGCTTGCGTCCGATCGCGCGGGACAGCGCGACCATCGGAGTCGAGCAGAAGAGCCCGATCCGCACACCCGGCGTACTGAACCGCGCGCTGCGGCCCGCGACCGCCAGATCGCACGTCGCGACCAGTTGACACCCCGCCGCGAAGGCCATGCCGGCGACTTCGGCGATGACGGGCTGTCGCACCTCGTGGACCGTCCGCATCAGTTCCGTGCACGTCGCGAAGACGGCCCGCTCGTCGTCGAGGGTCCGGTCGACGAGTTCACCGAGGTCGTGCCCGGCGGAGAACGCGGGTCCGAGCGCCCGGATCACGATGACCCGCACGCGCGGATCGTCGTCGAAGTCCCGAAGCGCGGCGGTGATGGCGCGCATCGTGCTCGTGGACAACGGGTTACGACGCCGCGCGTCCCCCAGTGTGATCACCCCGAGTGGTTCGGCGATCTCCGTCGACACCGCCTCGTGCAGGATTTGTTCGGTCATGCCCCGACACTATGCAGTGCCGCGGGAATACGACGTCGGATCGATCGTTGTGTCTCGTCGTGACCAGTACCGCGCTCTTCGAACCGATCACCCTCCGCGATGTCGCGATCCCCAACCGGATCTGGCTCGCCCCGATGTGCCAGTACAGCTGCTTCGCCGGCGACGGGGTGCCCACCGACTGGCACCTGACGCATCTCGGTTCCCGAGCTGCCGGCGGCTTCGGACTGATCCTCACCGAGGCGGCGGCCGTGGTGCCCGAAGGCCGGATCAGCGCACACGACGCCGGTCTGTGGAACGACGACCAGGCCGCGGCCTGGGGACGCATCGTCGACTTCGTCCATTCGCAGGGCTCGGTCATCGGCACCCAGCTCGCCCACGCCGGCCGCAAGGCCTCCACCTACGCGGCGTTCGACGACCGCTCCGGCGCCATTCCGCTCGACGACGGCGGCTGGACGACATTCGGCCCGTCCGACGTCGCCTTCGAGGGACTGCCCGCCCCCACCGCCATGACGACCGAGCAGATCGCCGAGGTCGTGGACGCGTTCGCACAGGCCGCCCGTCGCGCCGACGACGCCGGGTTCGACGTCGTCGAGATCCACGCGGCGCACGGCTACCTGCTGCATCAGTTCCTCTCCCCGTTCTCGAACCGGCGCACCGACGCCTACGGTGGCGACTTCGAGGGACGTACGAGGCTGACCCTCGAGGTCGTGGACGCGGTCCGCGCGGTGTGGCCGTCGCCGAAGCCGCTGTTCATCCGGGTGTCCGGCACCGAATGGACCGAGGGCGGGTGGGATGTGGACGACTCCGCCCGTCTCGCCGCCCTCCTCGCCGGCCGCGGCGTCGACCTCGTGGACGTCTCCTCGGGTGGCAACGTCCTCGCCGACATCCCCGTCGGACCCGGCTACCAGGTCGACCTCGCCCGGTCGATCCACCGCCAGTCGGGTGTGCCCACCGCTGCCGTCGGCCTCATCACCGAACCCGATCAGGCCGAGAAGGTCGCCGGCGACGACGACATCACCGCCGTCTTCTTCGGACGCGTCGCGCTGCGGGAGCCGTCGTGGCCGCTGCGCGCCGCACACGAGCTGGGCATCGACAAGCGCGAGGCGCCGTATCCGCCGCAGTATCAACGCGGTTCGTGGCACTGAGCCCGGTCCCCGCTCCCTGAGCTGAGTAGGCCCGGAGCTTGCGGAGGGCCGTCACGAAGGGTCTCGTCACACCGGCCGCGGCGTCACCAGCGCGAGGGACGCCGCGGTCGCCGGCTCGATGATCGATGCGAGCGGGGCGCCGGACTCGACGGCACCGGCGGTCAGCTCCCGGAAGCCTCCCCACAGGAAGATCGCGCGCTGACGGTCCATCGGCACCACCCCCGCCGCGGCCATCGTCGGGGTCGAGGTGAGGCCGACGAAGAGTTCGATCCACGCTTCCAGGGCCTCGTCCTTGACCGCCTGGGCGGCGCTGCCGAGCGCGGGCAACTCGCGAATCCAGCTCAGCGTGAGACCCGGATACCGCTCACTCGCTGCAACATATGACGACACCGCTTGTCGCACCTGCTCTTCGATGGAGGCTTCCGCATCCACGCGCCGCGCGATCTCGGCGATCATTAACTCGTTGGTCACCGTCAGCAGCGCGAAGAAGCATGACTGCTTGTCGGCGAACTCTTGGTAGAACGACCGCCTCGAGGTCCGCGCGACCCGCACGATGTCGGCGACCGTGGTGTCGCGGTAACCCGCCTCGACGATGCACTCGAGCATCGCCGCGAGCAGCCGGTCCCGGCTCGATGCGCCCGCCGACGAGGTCAGCCAGGGCGCCGGGAGCGAAGCGAGCGGGCCCGATCCAGTCACGCCTTCGAGCATAGGCCCTTGTCTCGACCGGTACGTGAGCGTACCGTCGGGTGGTACGTGCACGTACCACCGCTGCGGCGAGAGGACCTCACTCGTGAACACCCCGACCCTGAGCGGTGAGGCGGTTCTGCCGCCCACCACGTCGATCCCGTCCACCATCCAGGGGCTCGGCGCGGTCGTGTCGCGGCGACATTTCTTTCGATATCTCCACGACCGGCACGGCTCGGCCTTCACCGTGAACCTGCCCGTCTTCGGCCCTTCCGTCGTCATCTCCGATGCCGCGATGGCGCGCGAGCTGTTCACCGCCGGCGACCAGGTCGAGAACGTCCAGCCCAACCTCGGCCGCATACTAGGCACCGGATCGATGTTCGCGCTGGAGGGCGCCCGACACCGCGCCCGGCGCAAACTGCTCACCCCGCCGTTGCACGGCAAGCCGATTCGGTCGTACGAACAGATGGTGGTCGACGAGGTTCGCGCCGAATCAGCGTCCTGGCCCACCGGGGTCGAGTTCGCCTCCATCGAACCGATGATGCGCATCACCCTGAACGTCATCCTCCGCGCGGTTTTCGGCGCCGAGGGCAGCGAGCTGGACCGACTCCGCGACATGATCCCACCGATGGTGACCGTCGGTTCGCGCGCCGCGACGGTACCCCCACTCCCACGCCTTCTCCGGCCGATCGACCCCAATCACCGGTACGCGCGACGCAATGCCGAATACCGAGATTACGTCGGCGGGCTGATCACGAAGGCGCGCAACGATTCTCGCCTGGATGAGCGCACCGACATCCTGGCGATCATGCTGCGCAGCACCTACGACGACGGCAGTCCGATGACCGACGACGAGACCGCCGAGGAACTGGCCACGATGCTCGCCGCCGGACACGAGACCACGGCGACGACCCTTGCGTGGGCGCTCGAGCGGCTGCGCCGGCACCCCGAGGTGGTGCGCGAACTGGTGGCCGAGGTGGACGCCGGTGGCTCCGACTACCGCCACGCCACCATCCTGGAGGTCCAGCGCAGCCGACCCGTCATCGACTTCGCCGGCCGGCATGTCGTCGCCGACCATCTCGACCTCGGCGAGTGGCGGATCCCGAAGGGATACAACGTCCTCGTCTCGATCGCACTCCTCCACGACGACACCAGCGAGTTCGCCCGGCCCGAGGTCTTCGACCCGACCCGTTTCCTGGGCACCAAGCCTCCGTCGGCCTGGCTGCCGTTCGGCGGCGGCACACGGCGGTGCATCGGGGCGGCATTCGCGACCATGGAGATGGACGTGACCCTGCGGACACTGCTGGCGGACTTCGAACTGCTGCCGACCAGCGCCAAGTCCGAACGCTGGTTCTCGCGCGGGGTGGCGTATGCCCCGTCCCGTGGTGGTCGTATCGCTGTCGTTCCGCGCTGACCCCAGCTCGACGCCCGGGGGCCGACGTGACGAGCCCCACATTCACGCTGTGACCTTCGTCATCGAACGCGGCCGAACATCGGCGACGGCGAGCCCCCGCCGAATTGCGGTATGCGCTGCGAATTCGCCGTAAAGCTAACAGCGTTATCTCGGCGTTATCCGAATCGCCCAGGTCACGGACTCGACGTGACCAAGCCGTTACCCAACCCGTATGGTCGCCCACGGTCCGAGATCAACCGCCCTGCCAACCCCGGGGTGGTGAGGAGGAACGAAGACCATGCGAATGACCAAGACCCACATGACCAAGCTCGTCGCCCGCGCCGCCATCGTCGGCGCACTGACTGCCGCCCCCTTCGGGATGCTGGCGTCCACCGCGCACGCAGCAGGCGGCAACTGGGACGCGGTCGCTCAATGCGAGAGCGGCGGCAACTGGGCCATCAACACCGGCAACGGCTACTACGGTGGCCTTCAGTTCTCGATGAGCACCTGGCAGGCCAACGGCGGAACCGGTAATCCGGCGGACGCCTCCCGCGAGGAGCAGATCCGCGTCGCGGAGAACGTGCTCGCCACCCAGGGCCCCGGCGCCTGGCCGGTGTGCGGCGCCAACCTCTGACGCAGGCACCGGCGCAGCACGTGCCGTGAGGCCGTGCAGTCGTCGACACGACGAGGCCGGCGAGTCCTTTCCAGGACTCGCCGGCCTTGTTGCGTCTGCCGCTGTCTACGGCGTGGGCGCGGCGTCGTCGCCGCTGTCCCCGATCGTCGTGTCCAACGCACTCACCGCGATGCCGTACGGCAGGAACCGCACGTTGCGTCGCGGATCGGTGTTGGTCTTGTTGGCGCGTAGGGCCTCGAGTTCGGTGGCGTAGACCTGCTCGACGCGGGCACCGCCGTCGTCGTCGACGACGAACACCGCCCAAACACCCGAGCCGGCCTCACCGGTGGTCTCCTCACGGGGCTTGGTGCGAGTGCGGCCGCGGGCGGCCTCGTCGAAGAACATCGAGAAGGCTGCCGGTCCGGCCTGCCCCTCGAAGAGCTTGCCGAACACGTCGCGCAGTCCGTCACCGGCTTCGCGCGCAAATCGGTCGAAGTCCTCGGGGCCGAAATTGAACGGTCCGCCGGAGCCGCTGTTGTCGGTCATGATGTTCCTTCCTCCGGCCACCCTGAAGAGCTGCCGGTCAACGCTGTCCAGTGTCCTCAGGAATCAGCGGTTTCGCCACCCGCGTTCTCCGTCTCGTCGAGCCGCTGATGCAGGCGTGCCCGGACATCGTCGGCCGAATAGGACTTCCGCTGCCGCTGGTCACGCGCGACCATCACCCCGCCGGTGGCCACCCCGACCGCGCCCGCCAATCCCAGCCATTTCCACAGGTTCCTCATGCGGGCAGGATAGGTCGCGCGGCGTCGTGCGTGCTCCGGACCCATTAGCCTGCTCTCGTGCCCACCAGCAGAATTCTCCTCGGCCGAGACCGCGCCGACGCCGGCATCTCGTTAACCGACGCACTCGACGCCACCCGCACCGGCGACATCTGGCTCTTCCGCGGCCATTCCGGACCGGACCGGGCCATCCGCACCCTGACCAACGCTCCCGTGAACCATGTCGCGATGGCGGTCTGCATCGACGATCTGCCACCGCTGCTGTGGCACGCAGAGCTCGGCGATCGGCTGACCGACGTGTGGACCGGATCGAATCATCGCGGCGTGCAGCTACACGACGCTCGAGAAGCCGCGGAGCAGTGGATGATCCGCTACAAGCAGGCGTGCTGGTTCCGACAGCTCACGCCGGAGGTCTCCCCGGATCAGGAGAACGCTCTCCTCAAGGTGATCGCCGAACTCGACGGGACGCCGTTCCCGACCACCGCGCGCCTGGCCGGCCGGTGGTTTCGCGGCCGGGTGCCCAACTCGACCGACCTCGTCCGGGGCATCCCCTACCTCGACCGCAAGGTCCGTCAACGACGCGACGAACGGCAGCAGCGGAAAAGCCAGAACACCGAGGGCGTCGGATTAGAAGCCGCCTACTGCGCCGAGGTGGTGGCCATCACCTATCGGGAGATGGGCATCCTCGACGCGTCCAAGGACTCCAACTGGTTCGACCCCGGGCGATTCTGGAGCGGCGACGATCTCCCCCTCCACGCGCCGCACGAACTCACCCCCGAGATCGGAGTCCGGCTGGACTGACGCCGGCGCGGACCGGGCCGCGATCGCCTCCACCGTGACCTTGTCGTACGACTGCTCCACGACCAGGGCTCGGGTCGCTTCGAGGATCGCTTGGCGAGACCGCTCTCTCCGGCGGGAGTGATCGGGACCTGCAGGTGTAGTCGTGGGTCCCGGCCACTACCGCGCCGGTCATCCTGGAACTCGTGGCGCTCCCCGACCCGCCTCGGCGCCTGATCGTCGGCAGCCAGTCGTTCGACTACGTGCTCGAGATGGACCGCGCACGTGACCGGGGCTACCACAAGTGGGAGCACCTCAGCCGGCAAGCGCCCGGCTGAGGTGACCCGCGCGTCGTGCTAAATCGTCATCGCCTCGCGCACCGCACTTTCGGCGGCCGTACCGCCCTCACCCGACGACGTCACGCGGCCGCTCTCCAGCACGTAGTACCGCTGCGCCGCCTCGAGGGCGAACCCGATGTGCTGTTCGACGAGGAGTACACCCAGCCCACCGCGCTGGGTGAGCGTGGTGATGGTCTGCTCGATCTCGGCGACGACCGACGGCTGGATGCCCTCGGTCGGTTCGTCGAGGATGAGCATCCGCGGCTCGGTGATGAGCGCCCGCGCGATCGCCAGCTGCTGACGCTGGCCGCCGGACAACAGGCCGGCGCGTCGTCCCAGCAGCTCCTTGAGTGCCGGGAACATGTCCAGCATCTCGGCGACCAGCTCCTTGCCGCGTTTGCGGCCGTCGGCCACCACCTGCAGGTTCTCGGCGGTGGTGAGGTGGCCGAAACTCTGCTGCCCCTGGGGCACGTAGGCGATGCCGTGCCCGACCCGTACGCTCGGACGCGCCCGGGTGATGTCGACGCCGTCGAACGTGATGGTTCCCTTGGTGGTCTTCACCAACCCGACGGCCGCGCGCAGCAGGGTCGTCTTTCCGGCCCCGTTGTGTCCCATCACCGCGACGACGCCGTCGGCCGGTACCTCGATGTCGACCCCGTGGATCACCTCGGTCCGACCGTAGCCCGCGTGGACTCCGGAGATCTTCAGCATGGTTCAGCCCTTCTCCGTGATCGGTTGCGTTGCAGCCGCGCTCGCCGAAGTCGCAGTCGTGTCGGTGTCGGCGGCGATCTCCTCGAGTTCCTCACCGCCGGCCGCGGTTCCGAGGTACACCTCCTGGACCTTCGGGTTCGCCTGGACCTCGGCGACCGTGCCCTCGGCGAGCACCCGCCCCCGCGCGAGCACGGTGACCGATGTCGCGAAGGACCTCATGAAGTCCATGTCGTGCTCGACGACCACGACGGTGCGCTCACCGCCGATGCGGCGCAACAGGTTCCCGGTCTCCTCACGCTCTTCGTGGCTCATCCCGGCGACCGGCTCGTCCAGCAGCAGCACCGAGGCGTTCTGCACCAGCAGCATCCCGATCTCGAGCCATTGCTTCTGACCATGGGCCAGTACGCCCGCGGGTGTGTCGGCCAGGTCCTGCAGGCCGATGGTTTCGAGCGCCTCGGCGATCGAGTCGGGGATCTGCGTCGGTCGACGCCGCAGCATCGTCCACACCGAACGCCCGGCGCCCGCGGCGATGTCGAGGTTCTGCAGCACACTCAGTTCCTCGAAGACGCTCGCGGTCTGGAAGGTCCGGCCCACCCCGAGCCGCGCGATCTGGTGCACCTTCTTGCCGACTAGTTCCACACCGGACTTCTGGATCGAACCGGTGGACTTCACCAGGCCGGTGATGGCGTCGATGATGGTGGTCTTGCCGGCACCGTTGGGACCGATCAGGAACCGCAGATCACCCTGCAGCAGTGTGAGATCCACGTCGGAGACGGCGTTGAAACCGTCGAACTCCACGCTGAGACCGCGCACCTGGAGGTAGTCGCTGTCCATCCCGGCGTTGCCGCCGGCGACCGGCGGGTGCCCGACGACGGTCGATTCTGCTTCGGTCATGACGACGCTCCTACCTTGCTGCTGGTGTGTTCGTCGATGTCGCCGGTCGGGGACGAATCCGGCGCCCTCTTCCGGCGCCACCTGACCAGTGCTCCCAGGCCGGCCAGCCCGGCCGGGAAGAACCCGACGACCACGATGAACAGGATTCCCTGCGCATAAGTCCAGCCGGACGGGAAGCTCTCCGACAGACTGGTCTGCGCCCAGGCCACCGCGATGGCGCCGAGGACCGGGCCTAGAAGCGTTGTGCGCCCGCCGATGGCGACGCCGATCAGGAAGGCGATCGACGGCACGATCCCGACGTCGGCGGGCGAGATGATGCCGACGATGGGAACGAACATGGCCCCCGCGATGCTCGCGAACAACGCCGCGATGGCGTAGGCGACGACCTTGGTGTTGGCCGGGTCGTAGCCGAGGAACCGAACCCGCTCCTCCTGGTCGCGGACGGCGACCAGCAGTTCGCCGTACCGGCTGTACATCAGCTGACGGGTGATCGCCACGACGGCGAGCAGGATGGCCGCGGTGATGAAGAACAGCAGCTGCCGGTTCACCGGGTCGTTCAGGGCGAGCCCGAAGAAGCTGCGAAAACGGTTGAGGCCGTTGCTGCCACCGGTGGTCTGCTGACCGATGAGCAGGATCGCGAAGGCGGCGGCCAGCGCCTGGGACAGGATGGCGAAGTAGGCACCCTTGACGCGCCGTTTGAACACGCCGAGACCCAGCAGGATCGCCAGCAACGTCGGTACCAGCAGGATGCCCAGGATCGTCACCACCGGTGAGGCGAAGGGCTTCCAGTACCCCGGCAGTTCGCTGATCTCGGCGATCTGCATGAAGTCGGGCACGTCGTCGCCGCGCAGTTCCGCGTCGGAGATCTTGAGGTGCATGGCCATGATGTACGCACCCAGCCCGAAGTACACACCCTGGCCGAGGGTGAGCATGCCACCACGACCCCAGGCCAGGCCGATGCCCACCGCGACGATGCCGAAGCAGAGGAACTTGCCGAGCAGGTTGAGACGGAAGTCCGAGAGGACGGCGGGCGCGACCGCGAACAACAGGATGGCGGCGACGCCGAAGCCCGCCCAGACCTTCCAGGAACTGCTGAAATAGTCCTTCACACAAGACTCCTCGACTGGACCGTGAACAGCCCCTGCGGCCGGATCTGCAGGAAGATCACGATGATGACGAACACGGCGACCTTCGCCACCGACGCCGTCGTGTTGTATTCGATGAACGAGTTCAGGACGCCGAGCGCGATGGCCGCGATGACCGCGCCCTTGATCTGGCCCAGCCCGCCGATCACGACGACCAGGAATGCGTCGATCAGATAGGTCATCCCGGTGTTCGAGCTGGTGGATCCGATCAACGTCAGTGCGACCCCGGCGATGCCGGCGAGTCCCGAACCGATGAAGAACGTCGTGATGTCGGTTCGGCGGCTGGAGATCCCGCTCGTCTCGGCGAGATCCCGGTGCTGGACGACGGCGCGGATGCGCCGACCCATCGGCGTGTACTTCATGGTCACCGCGATCGCGGTGACCGCGACGATGGCCAGCAGCATGATGAACAGGCGCGTCTTCGGGACGACCGCGCCGAGGATGTCGACGCCGCCGGACAACCACGACGGTGCGACGACGTCGACCGCCGGCGCGCCGAAGATGTCGCGGGCGAGCTGCTGGAGGATCAATCCGACACCGAACGTCACCAGGAGTGTGTCCAGTGGGCGGTCGTACATCCGCTTGATCAGGGTGACCTCGAGGAGAACGCCCATCAGGCCGCCGACTAGGAACCCGATGACGAGCGAGACCAGCAGGGACACCCCGGCATTGGAGATCAGGTATTCCTGCACCGTGTACGCGGTGTACGACCCGGCCATGATGAACGACCCGTGGGCCATGTTGATCACGCCCATCTGACCGAAGGTCAGGGACAGGCCGAGAGCTGCGAGAAGCAGGATCGAACCGAGACTGAGCCCGGTGAAGAGCTGTCCGATAACGGTTTCCACGTGTCTATCCGTTCGTCGTCGGCGAGTGCCGCGTTCGCCGGGAGGGACCGTGCGCGACCCGTCCCGCGTCGCTGGAGGACGCGGGACGGGTCGTCGACGGTGTCAGTTGCTCAGGCCCTCGGCCCACGGGTACGACTTCAGGTAGGGGTCCGGCTCGATCGGCTGACCCGAATCCCACACCGTGTAGATCAGTCCGTCGCCACGGATCTCACCGATGCGCGCGGTCTTGGTGATGTGGTTGTTCTCGCCGTCGATCGTGACGAGGCCCTCCGGAGCGTCGAAAGTGACTCCGCCGGCAGCCTTCTGGACGTCGGCGACGGCGAACGACTGGGCCTTCTCGACGGTGTTCTTCCACAGGTAGACCGAGACGTAGGCGGCCTCCATCGGGTCGGAGGTCGGCTTGTTGGCGCCGTATGCGGCCTTGTAGTCACGGACGAACGAGGCGTTCACCGGGTTGTCGACGGTCTGGTAGTAGTCCCACGCGACCAGCTGGCCCTCGATGTTGTCCACACCGATACCGCCGACCTCTTCCTCCGCGATGGACACCGAGACGACCGGCATGGCCTGCGGGGTCAGGCCGACGTTCTTGTACTCGCGGAAGAACGCGACGTTGGAATCGCCGTTGAGAGTGTTGAACACGGCGTCGGCGTCGGCGGTACGGACCTTGTTGACGATCGTCGAGAAGTCCGTCGAACCGAGCGGGGTGTAGTCCTCGCCCTTGATCTCGATGCCGTTGGCCTCCGCGTACGCCTTGATGACACGGTTGGCCGTCTGCGGGAAGACATAGTCGCTACCGACGAGGTAGAGCGACTTCACGCCCTCCTCTTTCAGGTACTCCAGGGCCGGCACGATCTGCTGGTTCGTCGTGGCGCCGGTGTAGAAGATGTTCGGCGACGACTCCAGGCCCTCGTACTGCACCGGGTAGTACAGCAGCGAGTTGTTGTCCTCGAAGACCGGCAGCATGGCCTTGCGGCTCGACGACGTCCAACCGCCGAACACCGCTGCGACGCAATCACTCGAGATCAGCTTCTCGGCCTTCTCCGCGAAGATCGTCGGCTCGGAGGCCCCGTCCTCGCCGATGAGCTGAATCTGTTTGCCCAGCACTCCGCCGTTGTCGTTGATCTGATCGACGGCGAGCTTGATCGAGTCACGCACGGTGACCTCGGAGATCGCCATGGTGCCCGACAGCGAGTTCAGCGAGCCGACCTTGATGGTGCTCCCGGAGGTGTCGACACACGATTCGGCGCTCGATGCCGATTCCTCGCTGGCCGAACTGCCACAGGCGCTCAGGACCAGCGCCACCGCGGACAGCGCCGCGGGGACCAGGATGCCGTACCGCCGACGGCGTGACCGGGTCGGGGCGGACGGCGGGATGTCCGCCGGCGGGGGGCCGGGCGGCAACGGAACAGACGGCATCGGCGAAGCCTTTCTCATTACGTCTCAGGTCCACTCAGATGGGGGCACGACGAACACGCGGCCTGTCACCGCGTGACCCCCGATGAGATACGCGTCGCAAGCCTTGCGATCTGGCGTATGGGAGGTAAACGTAAATTGACTTTGTTACACCGGCGTGACGTGAGATGAAATCGATGTTTCCGCTTCCGGACCCGCCGTCACGATCTGATGCCGGCGAATTCCGTTGCCTTCATTGAAGTTTCGGAGCGACCCGGTTTGACACGAGCGCCCACAGCGGCTAACGGGCGAACGAGGCCTCGATTTCGGCACGGGTACGCTCGGGGTCAGATCCGAGTTCATAGCGCGGAAGCGTGTGCGGCACCGTCGTCCCGTGCGCCACGCGACGACGAGCGGCTGCGAACTCCGGCGCCTCCCCCATCGTCAGATGGGCGGAGTTGATCAGACCCCACACCGCACTCCGGCGCGCACGCCGTTCGACCGGATTGGGCGGGCGGTACATGATGAGCTGCTGGGCCCAGCGGGGCATCGTGTCACGGATCGCCCAGTCCACGGCGCCCTGGGCCGGGTTGCGTACGTTCAACCCGGTGGCCATCGCATTGCCATGTGTCAGTGCGAGTTTCGGAAGGTACTCGGCCAAGCAGGTGAGGGTGTCGGCTTTGGTCGTGGGCAGGTCGGTCCCACCCAGCGCGTGACCGACACGCACGAATTCCCGGTAATAGCCGTCGAGTTCGGCGCCCCGCAGCGGCTGCGGGTGGTAGATCTCGTGTGCGGTGGCGATACCCCAGACGACGGTGGCATAGTTCCAGCGAAGCCAGGCCGGATCGTCGGCGTCGTAGGCCGCACCGTCGGGCCGGACACCTTTGATGGTGTGGTGCATCGCGCGTACCATCCGCGCCAGTCGCTCGGCGGACTCGGTCGAGCCGTACGCGGTCCCCATGAAGAAGGCCAGCGAGTGCCCGAGTCTGGTCATCGCGCCGTCGGGATCGATGGACAGGGTCGGGGTTCCGTCCTCGCGGCGCCGGACCAGCCGTGAGTGCTGCACACCCATCCAGAAGATGCTCGGGTCGAGACGCTCCAGGTACGACGCACACTGCAGACCGAAGATGAGCGCCGGCGTGTGCGAATGGACGTACCAGGTCGCGCTGCCCGGGCCGAACCAACCCGGATCGCCGGCCGGCTTCTCGAAGTCCATCCCGCGGAAGAACTTCGCGCGGACGTGGGCGTCGAACTTGCCGTTCAGCCACGACCCGACGAACTCGTGCGGGAGGGGAACCGGAATCCAGTCGGTCGACGGCAGTCGGAGAGGAGCCATGGACACAGTCATCTGGAGACCTTCCGCTCGGGTCGACCATTGGTCACGGTCGTACCCAGAGTAGCCCTTTGGGTACAGGCGTGACCAGATCTGTGCGGGGCACGTTCGCGGCCGACTATGGTGAGCAGATGTCCTCACCGACCCGCTGGGCGGGCGTACCGCTCGCGGACCGGCGCGCGGAGCGTAGAGCGGCCCTGATCGCGGCCGCCTTCGACATCTTCGGAGGCGTCGGCGCGGAAGCCGAGCTGTCGGTTCGCTCGGTGTGCCGGTATTGCGGCTACAACACCCGGTACTTCTACGAGAGCTTCTCCGACACCGACGATCTGCTCGGCGCGGTCTACGACACCGCGACGGCGGAACTCGGTGCGGTGGTCGAGGCCGCGATGCGCGAGGCGGGCCCCTCGGTCCGGTCACGCACCCGCGCGGGTATCCGTGCGGTCCTCGGCCACGCGTCGTCGGATCCGCGGCGCGGCCGCGTGTTGTTCACCGCCGGGGTGACCAATCCCGTTCTCGCCGAACGGCGGGCCACCACCCAGGGCATGCTCCGCGACCTCGCGTTCGCCGAGGCCGACGCCCGCGACACCGACCGGCTCACGAGCCGGGTGCGGGCCGCGATCTTCACCGGCGCGATGTCCGAACTGGTGCAACAGTTCTTGGCCGGCAGCCTGGGTGAGGACCTCGACCGCGTCGTCGACGAGGCGATGGCGACCCTCCTGCCTACCCGAGACGTTTCATGAGACCGCGATCGAGGGCCCTGATCATGACCAGGCAGCCGAGGCCGGACAGGATCAGGCCGGTCGCGAAGATAGCCGGGAAGCCGAACAGGTCGCCGACGACCCCGGCGGCGAACCCGGCCGCACCCTGCACGCCGACCACGGCGCACGCGAACAAGGTGTAGTCGCTGCCCTCGTAGCCCTTCTGGCACGCATCCATCATCAGGGTGAACACCGCGACGGTCGCCGCGCCACCCAGGATGTGCTCGGCGAGGCTGGCCGTGACCACCAGCGAGAAGCCGCCGACGCCGATCGACGCGACCAGATACAGTCCGAGACTGAGTGTCTGGGTGACACCGCCGACGAGTAGTGCGCGCCGCCGACCGTAGGTGTAGGCGAGCCACCCGCCGAGCGCGGCTCCGCCGAGCGCCCCGGCCGACGACAACGCACCTTCGACGAGCGCGATCTGGCCCAGCGTGAGTCCGATGTCGGACATGAACGGGCCGACGAGCGCCGACGCCATCGAGTTGCCGAACTTGAACGCTCCGACGACGAGGATGAACGCGATCACGCCCGGACGTCGGAGCCGCGACGACCAGCCCGTCAGCAACAACCCGGGCGACACCCGCTTCGACGGTGTCAGTGGCGCATCGCCGGTCGGTCGGCTCGGCTCACGGGCGAGAAACCACACGCCGACGGTGACCGCGAACAGGAGCACCGCCATCACGACGAACAAGGTGCGCCAGCCGGCAAACGAGAACAGCCAGAGGAGCCCGCCGCCGCCGGCGATCATGCCGATTCGGTACGCGCCCACCTGGATTCCGTTGCCCAGACCGCGCTGACGCGGCTCGAGCATCGACACCGCCAGCCCGTCGGTCGCGATGTCCTGCGTCGCCGACAGCAGGTTGATGACCGCGATGCCGATCAGGAGCCAGACCAGGGACCCGGACAGATCGAGCGTCGCCAAGACGAGTGCGACGACCGCCGACGACAACTGCAGGGACACCAGCCATCTGCGCCGGGTGCCGTAGGCGTCGACATAGGGCGCCCACAGGAATTTCAGGCCCCAGGGCGCGAACAACAGTCCGTACACGCTGATCTGGGTCAGTGAGTAACCCTCCTCGCGGAGGATGACCGGCACCGCCTGGCTGAAGAATCCGTAGGGCAGGCCCTGCGCGAAGTAGAGAACGGTGAGCAGCGACAGCGTGCCGACCGCGAGCCGGCCCGAGCGCACAGTCGACATGGGTGACATCATGCCGCACCGATGCGAGTGCGGCGGTGGGCGGCCGGTCAGCGTGCCCGGTGACGCGTCAGGGCGAGCCGGTGGCGCGCGATGCGATGCCGTCGAGAATGAGCTGCAGCCCGAATTCACGGTCGTCGGACTCCCCGCCCGCGCTCTGCATCGCCGCGAACAGGTACGGATACTGCGCGGGATCGGCGAGACCGGTCAGCACCTGCTCGAAGTCCGACTCCACATCGGTACCCGTCGCACGCCGCATCTCGATCTCCAGCCGGGTTGCCGACAGCACATACTGGGCGAGCAGGCCGAGGATCTCGAGTTTGTCGTCACCGGGCAGGTCGAAGTCCTTCAGGATCTCGAAACCCGCCTCCATCCAACGCATTCGACGCGGACCCGGGACCGCGACCGTCAGCGGCAGTTCGAGGAACCAGGGGCGTTCGACCATGCCGTCGATCTGCGCCCGCGTCCACGCCGCCAGATCCTCGCGCCACTCCCCTCGGCGCGGCGGCAACGGGAGCTGACCCGCCACCGCGTCCACCATGAGGCTCAGCAGCTGAGCCTTGCCGGACACGTGGCGATACAGGGCCATGGCCGAACAGCCGAGCGCCTCACCCACGCGCGCCATGGAAACCGCGTCGAGGCCGTCGGTGTCGGCGATCGCGATCGCGGCGTCGACGATGCGGCCGAGATCGAGGGCCGGTTTGGGACCACGGCTGCCCGCCCTGCCACCAGTCCACAGCCGTTGCAGCGTCCCGTCCCCACCCTCTGCCATTCGCGGTCCTCTCGGTCGGCGACCCTTGCCGTCGCGCACAACTGCGTCTACTGTACGCAGTTACCGAGATAAACAGTTTCGGACATAAACAGATCGGAGTCCGACATGACCGTCCCGGACCGTTCGTCACCCATGCCGGTCGAGGCCGTCGGCCTCACGAAATCGCTGGGCCGCGGGGACTCCCGGGTGCCCGTCCTGCGCGGGCTGGACCTCGACGTCGGCGCCGGGGAGGTCGTCGCCCTGCTCGGCCCCAACGGCGCGGGTAAGACGACCACGGTGCGCATCCTGTCCACCCTCACCCGCCCCGACGGAGGGACCGCCCGCGTCGGCGGCTTCGACGTCGTCGCCGATCGCCGCCGGGTCCGCGAGATCATCAGTCTGACCGGGCAATACGCGGCCGTCGACGACAAGCTCACCGGTCGCGAGAACCTGAGGATGATGGGTCGGCTCGCGCACCATCCTCGCCGCACCGTCGATCACCGCGTCGACGAACTCCTGCTCGCCTTCGATCTCACCGACGCCGCCGACCGACTGGTCGCGACGTACTCCGGCGGTATGCGCCGGCGTCTCGATCTCGCCGCGGGACTCCTCGACCGGCCGGTGGTCCTCTTCCTCGACGAGCCGACGACCGGCCTCGACCCGCGCAGCCGTCAGATGCTCTGGCAGGTGATCGACGACGTGGTCGCGCAGGGGACGGCAGTCCTATTGACCACGCAGTATCTGGAGGAGGCGGACCGCCTCGCCGACCGCGTGGCCCTCATCAGTGGCGGCCGGATCGGGACCGCCGGTACACCGGCCGACCTGAAACGCCGCGTCGGCGAGGCCGCGCTCGAGTTCGTCGTGCCGACCGCGGCCGACGCCACCGCCCTCGCCTCCGACCTGGCGGCTTTCGGGCCGTCGGTCCAGTCGACCACCGTCCGCGTGCCCACCGACCGGTCGGTGGCCCACACACGCGCGGTCCTCGATCTCGTCGATCGAACCGTCGCCACCGTCGATGCCTGGGAATTGCGTTCTCCCACACTGGACGACGTGTTTCTCGCGGCGACCGGACAACCCGCCGAACCGGCCACCGGGAAGGAGGTCGCGGCATGAGTCTCACCACTGTCCTCGCCGAGGGCTCGTCGTCGAAGCGACTCCGGCACCTGCAGATCGACGCGACCACGATGTTCGGGCGATCGCTGCGGATGATGAGCCGCGATCCGGACGAGTTGATCCTCGCGCTCGTCCTGCCGATCGCCATCATGCTCATGTTCGTCTACGTCTTCGGCGGCGCGATGTCGGTGGGTACCGACTACATCACCTACGCGACTCCGGGAGTCATCCTGCTGTGCGCGGGTTACGGCGCGTCCAATACCGCACTGGCGGTGGCGAACGACATGAACGGCGGCGTCATCGACCGCTTTCGGTCGATGCCCATCGTGGGCGCGACCTTGGTGTTCGGCCATGTCGCGGCCAGCCTGGTGAAGAACTCCGTGTCCACCGCGGTCGTCCTGATCGTCGCGGTCGCCATCGGTTTCCGGCCGTCGGCGTCGCTGTTCGAATGGCTCGGTGCCGCCGGGATGGTCCTCGCCTACATCCCGGCCATCACCTGCCTCGCCGCGTTCATCGGCGTGGCGGTGCGAACGCCCGCCGCGGCAGGCGGTTTCGGCCTCGTCATGCTCTTCCTGCCGTATGTCTCGAGTGCGTTCGTGCCACCCGAGACGATGCCGGCCTGGCTGCGCGGCTTCGCCGAGGCACAACCGGTCACACCGGTGATCGAGTCCATTCGAGCCCTGCTGGTCGGCATGGGCACCGGCGGGTCACCGGTGCACGATCTGACGTCGACAGCGGTGACGGGCCTGGCCTGGTGCGCGGCGATCGCGCTGGTGTCACTCGCGGCGGCCGGCTGGGTGTTCGCGCGCAAAGGGCGGTGAGGCGAGGACGGCCGACTAGCCTGTCGCGCCACCGGTGAACGGTGTTGCCGCCTTCTGCGGCGAGGCGCCGGGCCGGGGGCGGTACCCGCTCATGATGGACATCCGGTTGAACGCGTTGATGGTCACCGCCGCCCAGATCAGCACCGCGGTCTGGTCGGTGTCGAGGATGTCCGTCGCCCGGTCGTAGGCGAGGTCGGCCGCGTCGTGCGCCGGCAGTTCGGTGACGAGCTCGGCGATCTCCAGGGCCGCTTGCTCGACGTCGTCGTAGAGGTCCGGCGCATCCCGCCACCCGGCCATGACGTCGATCTGCTGCGTCGTCAGACCCGCGGAGCGGCCCAGTTGCGCATGGAGATCCATGCAGAAGGCGCAACCGTTGAGCTGCGAACACCGCAGGTTCACCAGTTCCACGAGGGACCGACTCAGCCCGATCGATTCGGCGGCCGCGGCGACCTCCGCGGATACCGCGATCAGCTTTCGGTAGACCTGCGGCGTGGTCTTGTCGATTCGCACCCGTTGCGCAGGCATGGCCCCACAGTAGACATCAGCCCGTCACAGTGGGAAACAGGCATCAGCCCGCCATCGCGGGAAACGCCAGCGCCACGAGCATGAGGGCGAACAGGAACCACGCCGCGCCCTGCCACATCGGCCAGGTGCCGCCCCGACGATAGGTGCGGTAGGCGTTGACCAGTGCACCGATCCCGCCGAGAAGGAACACACCGGGGACGAGCGACGCGAGGGCGATGTTGGCGGGGTCGACGGCGAGGAAGACCGCGCAGGCCACCGCGCCGAGCGCGACGACGGCCACGACATACAGGGCCGCGGACCGGTAGCTTCCGGTGTCCTGCCAGCGCTTCTCGACGTCGGCGCGTCCACGGTCGGCAGCATTGTGCGGATCAGTCATGGTCCAGCGATACCCTGCCGGGCCGTCCGGCAATCACGTCGCCGCGCACCCCGTCACACGAATCCCCCACCCCTGGTGGGTAGGACTACTCATCCATGCCGGGGCGCGACCGGTCATCGTCGACACATGAACTCTCCCAGCAGCACATTCGGCGGCGATCCGAGTACTGCCACCCTGGCGCGGATCTCGACCGAGTTCGACGCGATAGCACGCCAGATGTCCACCGTATCAGCCGAATTCGCCGAGCTGCGACGTATCGTCGCCGAGCCCGACGAGCCTGCTCGCGACGTCGCCCCCGCACCGCAATCCGCCGTGCAGCCACCCGCCGCCGGCCTCACCCCACCGACGGTGGCGGCAGCTCCTGCGCAGGCCGCGGGACCTCGGCCCACACCCCCGTCCCGGCCCTGGTTGCCGACGGCGCCGCCACCGGTCGGCCACCAACGACCCCCGATCGCTCCGCCGGGCCCGCAAGGTCCTCCGCCGATGCCCCGCCCGGCGAGTGCGCGACCGTATCCGCCGGTCGCGTCGCCTCCGCGGCCGGCCGGGCCGTCGATGTCCGACCGGATCGGCGCGGCCGCCGAACGCGGGTTGATCGGCAAGATCCTCGCCACCGCCGGCGTGGGCGTGACCCTCATCGGTGTCGCACTGCTCCTCGTCCTGGCCGCACAGGCCGGATTGCTCCGCCCGGAATTCCGCGTCGCGGGTGGCGCGGTCCTCGCCGCGGCGCTCGTCGCCGGCGGGATCTGGTCGCGCGGCCGGCCCGACGGCCGGATCGGTGCCATCGCGCTGACGGCCACCGGGATCGCGGCGGGTTACCTCGACGTCCTGGCCGCGACCAAGATCTACGACTGGTTGCCCATCGTCGTGGGCCTCGGAGTCGCGGGACTCGTCGCCGCGGCTGGGCTCGCGCTTGCCCATCGGTGGCGCAGCGAACACCTGGGGCTGCTCGTCGTCGTGCCGTTGATCGCTCTGGCACCGGTGCTCACCGGCGGACTGGACACCACCCTCATCGCGTTCATGGTGGTCCTCGCCGCGGCATCGGCGTGGGTCCAGCTCGGTCGCGACTGGATCTGGCTGCATGCCGTGCGGCTCGCCGCGCCCACGATTCCGTTGACCCTGGTCGGTGTCCTCGCGCTGGCCGGCTGGACGTCGGCCGGTGCCGCCGACACCGTCTTCGCGGCCGCGGTCGTCGTGGTCGTCGTGCTGGGGGTCGCCGGCGCCCTGATCGCGATGCCCACCACGCAGTTCCGGGCGACGCTGGCCGGTCTGGCGAGTGCGACGACCATCCCCGCGTTGTTCACCGGAGCGGTGATGAACATGCCGGGCGCGGTGATCCTGCAGACCTGCATCGCCGGCGCGCTGATCGGAACCGTGTTGATCGGATCGGGGCTTCCCGACTCGCGTACCGGCTCCACCCCGCGCGTGCCCGACGTCGTTGCGCAGATCTGGTCCGCGACCGCCCTTCTGCTGCTGTTCGTCGCCGTTCTGGTGGCGTTCGACGGCACGGTGGCGGTCACCGTCCTGCTCGGCCTGGCAACGGTGACCGCGCTTGTCGCCCGGACACGGTCGACGACCTCGCGGGTACTCCTAGCCGGTGGCTCGGTCCTGTGGGCCATCGGTTTCGCGGCGCTACTCGACGCGGCGCCGCCGTATGTGCTCGCCGATGCGGACCTGATGCGACGGGACGCGTCTCTGGGGATCGTCGTGGCGAGTGTGTTCGCGGCCGCCGGCGCCCTGGTCCTGGCCGCCGGGTGGGCCCGCCTCACCGACGAGAAAGTTTCGCGCGCAGCCCATATCGCCGCCGGAGTGGTCGTCGTCTACGCACTCACCGCGATCAGTGTGACCGCGGGCGTCCTGGTCGCCGGGTCGGACGGCTTCCTCGCCGGTCACGTGCTGGCGACAACCTGCTGGATGGTCCTCGCGGGGACGGCGCTGGCCTATGCCCGGCGTCGCACCGGTGCCGCACGTACCGCCGCGGTCACCGGGGGTCTCGTCCTCGTCGCCGCGGCGATGGCGAAACTGTTCCTCTTCGACCTGGCCACCCTCGACGGGATCTTCCGCGTGATCGTGTTCATCGTGACCGGACTCATCCTGCTCGGCCTGGGCGCCTGGTACGCCAGCGCTCTCCAGGACGACCCGGCCGAGCCGGATTCGGCGACAGCCGTATGACCCTGCCGAACAGTATGACGTCGTGCCCGGAATGCGGGCACGACGTCATACGGGTCGGCGTCGGGACTAAGCGGTCGTCGTACGGACCGGCGCGGCCACGTCGACCTCGGTCGTCGCGTCGTGGGCGGGGGGTCGACGATCCGGAGCGGTCCGTACATGGGTGAAGTACAGCGTCAGACCGACGAAGGTGAGTCCGCCGACGAGATTGCCGATCACGGTGGGGATCTCGTTCCAGACGAGGTAGTCGGCGATCGAGAAGTCACCGCCGAGCATGAGACCCGAGGGGAAGAGGAACATGTTGACGATCGAGTGCTCGAAGCCCATGTAGAAGAACAGCATGATCGGCATCCACATCCCGATCACCTTGCCGGGCAAGGATGTCGACATCATCGCGGCGACGACACCGGTGGACACCATCCAGTTGCACAGCACGCCGCGGATGAACAGCGTCAGCATGCCGGCGGCCCCGTGCTCGGCGTAACCGACGGTACGGCTGTGGCCGATCTCGCCGAGCCGCTGTCCCACCTCGTCGGGTGCGACGCTGAATCCATAGGTCAGGATGACCGCCATCATCACCGCGACCAGGATGGCGCCGAGGAAGTTCCCGAGGAACACCAGACCCCAGTTGCGCAGCATCGACCGGACCGTGACTCCTCGTCGCTTGTCGAGCAGTGCGAGTGGCACCAGCGTGAACACACCGGTGAGCAGGTCGAATCCCATCAGGTAGAGCAGGATGAAGCCGACCGGGAACAACAGCGCACCGACCAGCGGCTGGCCGGTCTGCACGGTGACGGTCACCGCGAAGGCCGCGGCCAGAGCCAGGATCGCGCCGGCCATGAACGCCCTGATCAGGGTGTCGCGGGTGGACATGAACGCCTTGGACTCGCCGGCGTCGACCATCTTCACCGCGAATTCGGACGGTTTCACATAGGACATGTGGTTCTCCTCGAACTCCTCAGTTGATGCGCCCATGGAACCGAGGCCACATGTCCGTTCGGTGTCATCGACGAGTCTCCCTGTTACACCGCCCTCACTCGGTCCAGGTCGCGGTGTGAAGTTCTGGTGTCGTCGCGGTCGGCGGTGGGCGTGTCGATCGTGTGAACACTGCCGAAAGTCGCTGACTCGACTTGGCATCGTGCCCGCCGATGGGCAATGTGGGTGTGGTCCAACACTATCGATGGAGATGACGATGACCACCCCGATCATGCCGAAAACCGATGCCGCAGAGCTGATCAACGCCGCGCGGATTCGCCAGGGACTGACGTGGGCGACAATTGCCGAGAAGATCGACGCCCCGTTGGTCTGGACCGTCGCTGCGCTGCTGGGCAAACATCCGGTCCCGGCCACGAAGGCCACCGCCGTGGTGGAACTGCTCGGCCTCGGCGAGGGCGTCGCCGAGAGTCTGCGGCAACAGCCGACGCGTACACCCGACGAGGCGGCGACGAGCGATCCCACCATCTACCGCTTCTACGAGGCGCTCGACGTCTACGGGCCCGCGCTGAAGGCACTCATCCACGAGGAGTTCGGCGACGGCATCATGAGCGCCATCAACTTCAACATCGACATCCGACGCCGGCCCGACCCGAACGGCGACCGCGTGGTCGTGACCTTCGACGGGAAGTTCCTCGACTACAACTGGTGAGCCACCTGGTGAACCTCGCGGGTCACCGAACGCAAGGCCAGCATCGTCGTCAGGTAGACGGCCGGGTCGGTGGGGTCGAAACCGAGGACCGTCCGGATCCGTTCGAGCCGCTGATAGAGGCTCTGCCTGCCGATGTGGAGCGCCGCAGCCGACCGCGTCGCGCTGCAGCCGTGCGCCAGGTGCACCGCCAGGGTCCGGACGAGGTCCGACGAGGAGCGTCCATCGGCCGCGACGAGTGGTTCCACCAGGGACCGCAGCTCCGTCCGAAGAGCGGGATCCAGCGCACCGATCGCCTCGTCGACGAGGAGTTCGCGCGAGGTGAACACCCGTCGTCCCGTCCCGAGGCCCGCGGCGGTGGACGCCGCGAGCCCGAGTTGCCGCCCGCATCGGCGCAGTGAGGCGGAGAGGACGGACGCCACATCCGCGCCGGGCCCGACATCGTCGATGACACAGGGGTTTCCGACGACGACCGTGGTGCGTCCGATTCGGTTGCCCTGCCGTGTCAACGAGGACGCCACCCGGTCGACCGGGTCGGTGGCGCCCTCTCCTCCCCCGGCCGGCACCGCGGCCAGAGCGTAGACCGTGGCGTCGACGATGCTGCGTGCCACCGAATCCAGCTCGGCGCCGGCGACCGCGGCATCGGCCATCCGCGGGTCGGGGGCCTCCGCCGCAAGGGGCACCACCACGGTGGGCGCCCCCACGGACACCCCCGCGGCGGCCAGGCGTGCCCGCAGATCCGCGGGTCGCATCGGTCTGGCGTCGACCAGGTCTTCGACGAGCCGCGCGGCCAGGGCCGAACCCCGGACCCCGGTCCGGGTCAGGCCGACCGCCACCGGACCGGCGGCCGCACGCAACAGACTCTGCGCGAACGGGACCGGGCCGGCGTCGGTGCGCTCGCCCACGATCAGCCGGGCGATCGGACGTCCCTTGCTGTGGACCGTGGCCTCCGATACGGCCCGGTCGACGACCCGCCACGCCGCCGAGTCGTCGTCGACGCCGTGCGCGGACAGCAGCGCCCCGGATGTGGACACGAGAACGACAGGCGCATGCAGGGTTTCGGCCACATGGCCGAGCATGGGCGCGACCCCGGCACCGGCCGCCAGGTCGTCGTGGAGTGACTCCACGAGAGTCGAGCGGACTCGTAACTCGTCGACCTCGCGGGCGGCGATCGCGGTGTTGACCGCTCGGCACACGTCGATGAAGGGGACCACCGCCCGGAGTTCGATGATCGGCAGCCGGACCGCCGATCCCGCCCGCACCATCTCCTCGGGTACCGCCTCGAACGTCCGACCCACTTCGATCGCGACCGCCGCGACCCCGCGCTGCGACAGGTCCTGCACATAGTGCTTGCGGGTGCCGGCATCGAGTCCGCGCAGACCGAGCCCCGTCGTGAGCAGCAACTCGCCGCCGGTGAGCAGCGGCCCGATCTCGTAGATCTCGCTCGAATGCACCCACCGCACGGGTGCGTCGAGACGTTCGTGGCCGCTCAGAACCCGCGGCTCGGCGACCGCCAGGTGGTCGTCGAGGATCTCCCGAAGCGTCGGGGTGGCGGTATCCGTCGGGGGTCGATCGAGCGTCATGGACGAAGACAATATGCACCGGCGGCCTCGGCCGCAGTACGACGATCTGTCAGTTGTCACCGTCGGAGCCACCCGGCACTCTCGAAGCATGACGATCTCGCTGCCCGGCCATGCCGGTCTCGACGTGTCCGGGATGCTCGACGTCGCCTACCGGGAGGCACGGACGAGCCTCGACGAGGGCGGCATCCCGATCGGCGCGGCCCTCTTCGCGGCCGACGGCACGCTGCTCGGCGCGGGCCACAATCGGCGCGTGCAGGC
The DNA here is from genome assembly GCF_018132775.1 of Gordonia sp. SCSIO 19800. Classification (NCBI taxonomy): domain Bacteria; kingdom Bacillati; phylum Actinomycetota; class Actinomycetes; order Mycobacteriales; family Gordoniaceae; genus Gordonia; species Gordonia sp. SCSIO 19800. Next base: position 140,712 of record NZ_JAGRQM010000009.1, read on the forward strand.
CGACGATCCGTCGGCGCACGGCGAGACCGATGCATTCCGCGCCGCGGGGCGGCAACGGGATTACGGGCCGACGATCATGGTGACGACCCTGTCGCCGTGCTGGTACTGCTCCGGCCTCATCCGCCAATTCGGCATCGGCACGGTCGTCATCGGCGAAAACACCTCGTTCTACGGCGGAGAGGACTGGTTGCGTGAGCACGGTGTCGAGGTCATCGTGCTCGACGACGAGCGGTGCGCGGAGATGATGTCGTCGTACATCGCGGCCAATCCTGCGGTGTGGAACGAGGACATCGGGGTCGCCCCGGCCGACGAGAACGTGGAGATGTAATGACCGACAGCCCGGTACTCACCGTCGACCTTCGGGAGTGGCAGGCCGGAGGTGCTGCCGCGCAACGGGTCTGCGCCGCTGTCGATGAATCCCTGCAGCAGGCCGGGTTCCTGCTCGTCACCGGGCACGGACTCGATCCCGAGTTGCCGAGCTCCCTTCGCGCGGCGGCCCGTCGGTTCTTCGCTCTCCCGGCCGACGTCAAGAGCCGGTACTCCGCCGGTGTCGGCGGCCGCGGTTGGATCGGTCCCGGCAAGGAGGCCAACGGTTTCGCCGAGGGCACCGAGACCCCGCCGGACCTGAAGGAGTCGTTCACCTCCGGTGCGCAGACGCCGGTGGGCATACCCGAGATCGACGGGTACTGGTTCGCCCCCGACGTGTGGCCGGCAGAGACGCCCGAACTCCGAGAACTGTTCACGGCGTGGACGTCTCAGATGCGGCGGCTGTCCGACGACCTGCTGGCGCTGATGGCCGCCGCACTCGGCCTCGTCGGCCCGGACGATCCGTTCCGCGACCTCGCGTCGACGCCGACGTGGTCGTCCAACATCAACCACTACCCGCCGCTGCACGACGTCGGAACCCCCGAACCCGGCCAGTTCCGCATCGGACCGCACACCGACTTCGGCACCGTCACCATCCTCGACCGCGAACCCGGCGCCGGCGGATTGCAGGTCTACAGCGAGCAATCCGGGTGGGCCGACGCACCGTGGAACCCCGACGCCCTGACCGTCAACATCGGGGACATCCTCGAGTACTGGTCGGCCGGGCGCTGGCCCGCGGGCCGGCACCGCGTCCTGCCACCGCAACCCGACGCACCCGCCGAAGACCTCGTCTCGCTGATCTTCTTCTACGAACTCGATCACGACGCCCTCGTCTCCCCCGTCGCCCCACCCGCGGGCCGCCGCGCCGGACTCGAACCGGTGGTGTCCGGGGACTTCATCCGACAGCGCCTCGACGCGATCACCGTCGGCTGAGACCTGGCCCTCCACTCCCGAGGCGGAAAAGCGCGAACCCCCTCCGCTCCCTGAGGAGCGCCCGGAGCTTGCGGAGGTCGCGTCACGAAGGGTCCGGCGACCGAGGGTTGCGTAACCCTTCGTGACGCTCGCAGGCTCGCTCCTCAGGGAGCAGAGTGCTTTCGTGGTTCACGACGGGCGCCAGGCCGCAGATACTGAGGTGCTAGGTGCGCGACCCCCGCTCCCTGAGGTGCGAGGAGCGATAGCGACGAGCCTCGAAGGGTCTGGTGGGAATGTTCCTGTAGCCATTAGCCTTCGAGGCTCGCTTTACTCGCACCCTGGGGAGCGGCCGGCCGGCCCGGAAAAGCTCGTCCCCGTGAGCAGGGTCGAAGGGCAATGTGCCCTTCGATCCTGCTGAGGGGGACGCGAATTCACGCGTAGCGCCAGACCGCTGGAGCGGCCCGGCGTCGTCAACGCGGTTCCGGTCCGGTGACCAGCGGGAGCGACGGGTCGTTGGCCCACGCAGTCATCGATCCATCGTAGACCGCGACGTCGTCGCGACCGACGAGGGCGAGCGCGTGCGCGATCCCGGTGGCCGCGATGCCGCCTCCGCAGTACGTCACGACCTTGGTGTCGTCGGCCAGCAACCCGGCCGCCTCGAACTCCCGACGCAGCTCCTCGACCGGGCGGAGGTCGCCGGTCTCGGCGTCGCGGATCGAGAACACCGGGAGATTCACCGATCCCGGGATATGGCCCTGACGGGCGTACGTCGTGGTCTCACCCCGATAAGTCGCCTCGTCGAGGACGTTGACCAGCAGCGTCGACGGATCATCAAGCGCGGCAGCGACCTCCGTGGTCGAGCGCAACAGTTCGGGACGACGCGTCCCGTGAAAAGTACGCGGGGTGACGGTCGACTCGGCATCGGTCACCGGGGCGCCGGCCGCCTTCCAGGCCGGCAGGCCGCCGTCGAGCACGGTCACGGCGTCGAAACCCTCGAGTCGCAGGTGCCACCAGAAGCGCGTTGCCCAGAACCCCTCGAGCTGGTCGTACACCACGACGGTCGCCCCGTCTCCGATCCCCAACGCCGATGCGGCCGTGGCGAACTGCTCGGATGACGGGACCGTCCACGGTTCGGGGCTGTCGGCGTCGGCGAAGTCGGTCAGCAGATCGGCGAACACCGCACCCGGGATGTGTTCCGCGCGAAAGGACTCCGCTCCCGATTCGGGGACATAGGGCCCCTCTTTCGGAATCGGGAGATGGGTGGTCGCGTCGACGATGACCACGGTGGGGTCGTCGAGCCGCTCCCGCAACCAGGCGACGTCGACCAGCGGGGGCAGGACAGATGTACTCATCGGAACCTCTCGAGAAACGGGCAAAACACCCCCGACGTCACCGAGACTAGGTGCCCGTCGGCTTCTCGGCACCGTGCCGAATCTCACCGAGCACGACGGTTGACGCACGTACGCGACCGGTGCGTCGCGTCGCGGCGGCGCGCAGACCCGTCGCCGTCAGGCGCGCTCGCGCATCACGCCCACGTGGCGGACCGTCCCGGAGATGCCCGGGATCTGTTTCACCGGCGACCAGGTGCGCATCCCATCGGTGCTGTCGGAGTAGAGGTATCGGCCGTTCCGGTAGGCGTCGAGGTACATCCGCCAGGCGCCGTTCGGTAGCTGGACGACGACCGGACCCTCCACGAGACGACCCCAGTTGCCCGGCGGCACGAACCGGTAGGGCCCGTACAGCGAGCCCGAGACCGCGTGCTCGATGAACTTTCGCGTCTCGTTCTTGGTGAATGCATGATAGATCGGCCCGACCTTGATGACCGTGGTGTCGATGTGGTCGGCGCCGATGCTCAACAGCGGCACGGGCGGACTCCACATCCGCAGCCCAGGATCGAGCGCCGTCATCACGTACGGGACGAAACCACCACCGGTCGACATCGACAGGATCACGTTGACCCGGCCACCCTCCACGAACCATTCGGGCGCCCAGGCCTTGGTCGTGAACGGCGACAACGACGGACCGTCACTCGAACCCGCCGACCCGGACGAGCCGGACGAACCTGATCCGCTCGAGCCGAATCCCTTGCCGACACCGGCCCCCGGCAGGAACGCACAGCACAGCGGCACCGGCCAGTTGTACAGGAAGTTCCAGTTCACGCGGTCGCGGCTGCGCGCGAACCCGATGCTGGCCCCGTCGGCGGTCGTGTACGTCACGTAATACCAGCCGTCGGTGTGTCGGAAGATGCTCGCATCGCGGACGTACCCCGTCGGCGGCCGGTACGCGGACCTGCGCACCAGGGTGTACTCGAGGCCGTCGGAGGACTCGTACACACCCATGTCGCGCGCACTCGCGTTGCTGAACGCGACCATCGTGTACCGCCAACCCGAGGGCGCGGCGGCACTGCTCGCCGGCGCCGGGACGAGAAGTCCGGCCACCGCGAGCAGGACCACGAAGGCCGCGGCGAGCACGGTTCGTCTGGAAGGAGTCACCGATGCAGTATCGACGACGAACGGCGCACGATGTGCAACTCTCACCCGGAAGGTCGTCAGGTTGTTCCTGCACAGTGGATTTGACGTGGCCGAGCGGCCATTCGTCTCAGTCAGGCGTCCCAGTCGTCCGTCTGCCCGACGCCCGCAACCGGCTGTCGAGTTCGGCCATCAGGCGGGCCGCCCGTGATGCCCCGGCATCCGGTTCCGGGTACCGACACAGCACATCGATGAGCTCGGGTGGTGTCCGTTGGCACACGGCCTCGACCATCTCGTTCCCCACCGCCGGGTCTCCGCCGTTCTCCAGTTCGGCGATGTACACCCGGTTCGCCGCGGCCCGCAGGATGTGACCGACCTGGTGCGCTTTCGCGATCGGATGCAGATATGCCGCCGCCGCGGCGTCGCCCGCGGCTTGGGCGGCCAGTCGGGCAGTCTCCGACGGGGCGTCCTTCGCCGCACGATGCGCCGCAAAGGCGGCCGTCCGCTGGCGCGTCGATCTGCTTGCGCCGGCGGCGAATTCCCGGGCCGCCTCGATGGCCGCGCGGGGACGCGGGTCGTCGGGTCGCGTTCGCTCGAAGACCGGCAGCACTTCTTCGGCCCACTCCGTGGCACAGCGCACGACGACCCGCAGGTCGTCGTCGGTCAACTCGAAGTCCGCCATCGACCGAACGCTAGCAGTGTCCTCACACGGTCGCCGACAACCCGCCGTCATCCGGATCGCGGAGCATCGAATGGACGACGAGGCCCGTGTCGACCGGAGTCGTTGCGGTGACGACGAACCCGGCACGTTCGTAGATCATCACATTGCGATCGTCGGAGGTCTCGAGCGCGACGCACGCACCCGGAGGAGGAGTCCTGTCGTCGACCGCGGCGAGTCCGGCGCGGACCAGCGCACTTCCCAGCCCCTTGCCCTGGCGGTCCGGGTGGACTCCGAGTGTCGCCAGGTTCCATGCGCCTGCCGGGTGCGCAGGGGTCTCGGCCCGGGCGACCGCGGCCAGCCGATCGCCGTGCAGGGCGGCCGCTTCGGCCTGAAACTGTCCATCCGGCTCCGGCACATCCGGGGGCAGCAGGGCGATCACGCCGCACCGGTCCGTGGTGACCAGCACGACACCGTGGTCGAAGGCGTATCCCAGATACATCCGTTGTAGTCGGTGCAACCGTTCCCGATAGCCGTCCTCGGGAATGGACCATCGAGTCCAGGGATAGGCGTCGAAAGCGGCGGCGAGAGTGCCGGCGGCATCGTCGAGATCCGTGATGATCGCGTGGTCGATGGAAATGTCACTGTCCTCGAGGGTTGAGTCGGATGCGGGTGGTCGGCGGGTCACATTACCGCGGAACCACATTCGGTCGACACTGATATCTCGTGGCGCGGGAAATCCGCAGTGGACAGGTCAGAGACACCTGAGAGTCCGCGTCGAGCTTGTCAGCAAATCCGCAGGATTTCCGTAGCCCTGTTCACATGAGGCGCAGGCATCGTGGTGCCGTGAACACGCCCCAGACCCCCACGCCCGACGACGACCACGCCCCGATCACCGAACCCTTTGCGCCGCCGCGCGGACCGGTGCCGCCGCCCGGGCCCTGGGCGATGAACCCGCAGGCCACCCCGCCGCCATTCGTCTCACCCTCGCCGCCTCCTCCGGTCGCGCGGCAGCGGGCCGGCGTGACGAAGCCGATCATCGTCACCGCGCTCCTCGCGGGACTGCTCGGCGGCGCCGTCGGCATGGGAGGCAGTTCGCTGCTCGGGCACGACGCCGCGTCGGTACCGATCCTCAACTCGCAACCGGCCGCCGCGGCCAATGCCGCCGACGCGCAACCCGGTTCGGTGACGTATGCCGCGAGCGCGGCGTCGAAGTCGACGGCCGACATCAAGGTCCAGACCGCGAACGGCACGGCGGTGGGCAGCGGTATCGTCCTCTCCCCCGACGGTTACGTCCTGACGAACCACCACGTCGTCGCCGGGGCGGGCTCCGGCAGCACGATCGTCGTCACCACCGGCGACGGGCATCAGCACAACGCCACCGTCACCGGGAACGCCCCGTCGTACGATCTCGCGGTCATCAAGCTCGAGGGTGCGTCGGGATTGACCCCGGCGGCACTCGGTGATTCGGATGCGCTGAAGGTCGGCCAGCAGGTGGTCGCCGTCGGCAGCCCGGACAGCCTGTCCAACACGGTGACGTCCGGCATCGTCAGCGCGCTGTCGCGGACGGTGACCGCCGGCGACGCCAGTGGTTCGTCGCTCACCGTGTACAACGGTCTTCAGACCGACACCCCCATCAACCCGGGCAATTCCGGTGGGCCACTGGTGAATCTGCAGGGGCAGGTGATCGCGGTCAATTCGGCGGTGGACACCGGCCAGGCCGCGTCCGGTGGGCCGCAGTCCTTCGGGTTGGGTTTCGCGATCCCGATCAACACCGCCAAGCGCATCGCCAATCAACTGTTGCAGGACGGTCAGGCCACCAAACCCGTGATGGGAGTGTCGGGTTCACTGTCGGCGGGCGACCGGACCGAGGGCGCGACCGTCTCGTCGGTGCAGCGTGGCGGGCCCGCGGCAGATGCGGGTATCCGGCAGGGCGACGTCATCACCAAGGTCGGGGACACCACCGTCTCCGACTACGCCGACCTGATGGCGCAGATCCTCACCCACGAGCCGGGTGAGACCGTGCCGGTGACCATCGGTTCCGGTTCGGGTGCCCGGACGGTCCAGGTGAAGCTGGGCAGTGCCGTCGACCAGAAGGAGACGACGGTGCCGGAATCCGGCAGCAGATCGGGCGGTTCCCCGTTGCCGTTCGGCGGCAACCCCTTCGGTCGGAACCCGTGACCCGAGCTGCGTCGGATCAGCCCGGCGAGAGTCGTTGGGCGAGCATCACGAGGATGTCGCTCGGCCCGCGCACGTAGGTCAGTTTGTACACGTCCCCATAGGTGGCGACGCCGCGCACGGGATGACACCCGTGCCGTGCCGCCACCTCGAGGGCCTCGTCGATGTCGTCGACCGAGAACGCGACGCGGTGCATCCCGATGTCGTTGGGTTGCGTGGGTGGCGTCTCGATGGCCTCGGGGTGGATGTACTCGAAGAGTTCGAGCCGCCCGTGACCGTCGGGGGTCTGCAGCATCGCCATCTTCACGTGGTTGCCGTCGAGCCCGACCGCCGTGTCGGCCCACTCCCCGCGGACCGTGTCCCGGCCGATGACGTCGAGACCGAGGTCGGTGAAGAAGGCGGTCGCGGCGTCGAGGTCACGCACGGCGATGGCGACGTTCTCGAGTGTGATGGGCATGGAGGTCACGCTAGCAACGATGGGCGGCGGCCATGAGCGTGTCGCGAGACCGTGCACGGCCGGCCGGCCGGGGATGGTCGGACACTCGGCGCGGAGGGTTCACCAAGAGGTATCGCTGAGGGATACCCATTGCTGAACCGTCAGCCGCGGTACTTCGTCAGCAGCTCCTGCGAAAGGTGGCACGCGCTCTTCGGAAACCGCGCGAGCCGATCCTGGTGCTCGTCGGCGCTACGGACGTAGTTCGTCAGCGGGAGCACCTCGACGGCGATGCGATCCGCGTCGGCCCGCGCACCGATGAAGAGTCGCGCCTGGTCGAGGTGCTCGGGCCGGTCGGAATACACACCAGTGCGGTATTTTTCGCCGACGTCGGGACCCTGTCGGTTCACGCTGTACGGGTCGATGATCTCGAAGAGATACGAGACCAACTGCTCGACGCTCACGACAGCCGGATCGAACCGGGTCCGCACGCATTCGGCGTAGCCGTCGTACTCACCGTCGAGGGTGTGGCTCGTGCCGTTGGCCCGGCCGGCCTCGGTGAAGGTCACACCCGGCAGCGTCGCGACGAATGCCTGCACACCCCACAGGCAACCGCCCGCGAGGTAGAGCTCGTCGTTCGGCGGCACGGAAGTCATCGTTTGCCTATACGTTGAACCGGAACTCGACGACGTCACCGTCTTTCATGACGTAGTCCTTGCCCTCCATGCGCACCTTGCCGGCGGACTTGGCCGCGGCCATCGAGCCGGCGGCGTCGAGGTCGTCGAACGAGACGATCTCGGCCTTGATGAAGCCCTTTTCGAAGTCGGTGTGGATGACACCGGCCGCCTTGGGCGCGGTGTCGCCCTGGTGGATGGTCCAGGCACGGGATTCCTTGGGGCCGGCCGTGAGGTAGGTCTGCAGGCCCAAGGTGTGAAAACCGGCGCGCGCCAACGAGGTCAGGCCCGGCTCGTCCTGCCCGATCGAGTCGAGCAGCTCCTGGGCGTCCTCCTCGTCGAGTTCGAGGAGTTCGCTCTCGACCTTGGCGTCGAGGAACACCGCGTCGGCGGGTGCGACGGCGGCGCGCAGCTCCGCCTTACGGGCGTCGTCGGTGAGCACACCCTCGTCGGAGTTGAAGACATAGAGGAACGGCTTCGCGGTCATCAGGTGCAGCTCGCGCACCGACGCCAGGTCGAACGAATCCTTCTGCGAGAACAGTGTTTTGCCGGTGTCGAGGATCTCCTGCGCCTTCCTGGCGGCAGCGAGGGTCTCGGCCAGGTCCTTGTTCTTGCGCGCGTCTTTCTCCAGACGCGGGATGGCCTTCTCGAGCGTCTGCATGTCGGCCAGGATCAGCTCGGTCTCGATGACCTCGATGTCGGCGAAGGGATCGACGCGACCGTCGACGTGGACGACGTCACCGTCGTCGAACACCCGGACCACCTGGCAGATGGCGTCGGCTTCGCGGATGTTGGCGAGGAACTGGTTGCCCATGCCCTCACCTTCCGACGCACCCTTCACGATGCCGGCGATGTCGACGAAGGAAACCGTGGCGGGCAGGATCCGCTCGCTGCCGAAGATCTCCGCGAGGCGGCCCAGGCGGCTGTCCGGCAGTTCGACCACGCCGACGTTCGGCTCGATCGTCGCGAACGGGTAGTTCGCCGCGAGGACGTCGTTACGGGTCAGGGCATTGAACAGGGTCGACTTACCGACGTTGGGCAGACCGACGATTCCCAGGGTGAGACTCACGGGCGCCCAGTCTATCGGCAGGCAGCGCGACGCCCGGCGGGGCGTCGGTCCGAGGAGTCAGTCCCGGTCGAGCAACCCCTTCACCGGGTTCGGTGGATCCTTCGGCGGGTCATCGTTCGGAACACCGACCTGGGTCGTCACCGGTGTGTTCGCGGGTGGCAACGACTCGCCGGCCCGCTCGGCGATCTGCTCGTTCAGGTAGCGGAGCACAACGGCGAGCGAGGCCACCGCGGGAACCGCGAGGAACGCGCCCGTGATACCGAACAGCGTGCCGCCCAGGGTCACCGACAACAGCACGATCACCGCGTGCAGATCCATCGACTTCGACTGCAACCACGGCTGGAGCACGTTCCCCTCGAGTTGCTGCACCGCGAGGATGATGCCCAGCACGATCAGGGCCGTGGTCAGACCGTTGGACACGAGTGCGATCAACACCGCGAGCGCGCCGGCGACGAAGGCACCCACGATCGGGATGAATCCGCCGAGGAAGGTGATGACCACCAGCACAGAAGCCAACGGGACGCCCAGGATGAACAGACCGAGACCGATCAGCGCGGCGTCGACGAAACTCACGATCGCCTGTGTGCGGATGAAGCCGCCGAGGCTGTTCCACATGCGGGTCAGCACCTCACCGAGGTGGTTGCCCGAGGGCTTGCCGACGGTGCGGTCGAGCCACGGCACGAACTTCGGACCGTCCTTGAGGAAGAAGAACACCAGCACGAGCGAGGTGAACATCGTGATCAGCAGCGACGTCGCCGTTCCGACGCCGCTGAACACGCCGGCCGCGATGGTCGACGCGCTCGACTGCAGTCGGTCGGTGATGGTGCTCACCATGTTGTCGAGTTGTTGGTCGTCGACGTTCAGCGGCGGACCCTGCACCCAGTCCTGCAGACGCTCCACACCATCGGTCGCGCGGCTCGCCAGCTCGGGCGCCTGGTCGACGACCGACGGGACGATCAGCCCGATCACACCGGCGAACACACCCAGTCCGATGAGCATCATCAGGAACGACGCCGCGGCGGCCGGCACGCCCTTGTTGCGCATCCACCGCACCGGCGGCCACAGGATCGTGCACGCGATGATGGCCAGGAGAATCGGCAACAAGATCACCCAGAACTTGCCGAGCAACCAGAACAGCACCCACAGCGCGGCGGCCACCAACACGATCTGCGCGCCGACCGTCGCGCACGACCGCAGGCCGGTCATCATCACCTGGAGCCGGGTCGGATACGTCTTCTCACCGCCGCCGAGCACCGCATCGCCGCCGAGGACGGCGTCGGCACCGACCTTGGTGGTGTCTGGTCTTGCGTCGGCGGACGAGTCGTCCGCGCGCTGATCGTCCGAGCTGTCGGTCACCCGAGGATCCTCACACATCGGCATGACAATGCGACATCGACGCGGCGACGGTCGTACGAACATGTGGTCCGTCCGACGACATGATCAGCGGCGGCGGAATTTCCGTCCGAGGTAGCGAACCAGCGAGTTGATGGCCTCGAGTTCGGCGTCGACCTGGTTGAAGACGACCGGGGTGTCGTCGCGCCCGGCTGGCCCGGCGTCCGATCGCGGCGGGGGCTCGGCCGACGACGGAGCGCATCCGGCGGCCGGGGCGACCCGCTCGGCCCGCGCCGTGATGCCGAGCTCGGTTTCCTCGGCGCAGGCACGCCTGATCGTCTCCGGGCCGTAGAGGCCCATCATCATCTCCAGCCCCCACGCGGGGAGTCCGGACAGGGACTGGTCGTCGTGCCGACTTCTGCGGCGGCCATCGAACCGGGTGGTCATGGCGCCATGCTGCCACAGACATGTAACCCAGATCACACTTTTCGTCCGCTCAGTGGGATGCCGTCGCGATGTCCGATTCCCGCCAGACCGGGACGTCGACGGATGACACAGTGGACGGGTGAGCACAGGCACCGCAACAGAACCCGACACCGGGGGTTTCGCGCCGGACTTCGACCGGTGTTATCGCGCAGTGCAGGCCCGCGACGCCCGCTTCGACGGTCAGTTCTTCGTCACGGTCCGCACCACCGGCATCTACTGCCGTCCGTCGTGTCCGGCACAGACCCCCCGACCCGCCAACGTGGCGTTCGTCCTCACCGCGGCGGCCGCCCAGCAGCAGGGTTTCCGTGCTTGCCGACGCTGCGCACCCGACGCCGTTCCGGGCTCCCCGCTGTGGAACATCAACGCCGACATGTCGGCTCGCGCGATGCGGCTCATCGCCGACGGCGTCGTCGAACGCGAAGGGGTCGACGGACTCGCGGCGCGTCTGAGGTATTCACCCCGGCACCTCACCCGCGTGCTGACCCGGCATCTCGGAGCCGGGCCACTCGCGCTCGCCCGAGCACATCGCGCCACCAACGCCCGCGTGCTCATCCAGTGCACGACGATGCCGATGACCGACGTCGCGTTCGCCGCCGGATTCGCCAGCGTGCGCCAGTTCAACGACACCGTCCGCGCCGTTTTCGGACTCACCCCCACCGAGCTTCGACGCCTGCACAGCCGCAGGAAGGATGCGATCGGCACCGATTCCGCCCCGGGAAGCGTCACCCTGCGCCTGCCGTTCCGCGCGCCGTATCGCTGGCCATGGATGCGCTGGTTCCTGGACGCGCACGCCGTGGCCGGGGTCGAATCCGTCGTCGACGCCCCGGACAGTCCGCACGGCTGGCGTTACCGCCGGGTCCTCGCCCTACCCCACCGAACAGCGTCGGCGGAGGTGGAGCCGCACGACGACCACGCCGTCGTCGCCCTCCACGGACTGGACATGCGTGACGTGGGGGTCGCGGTCAACCGGATCCGGCGTCTGCTCGACCTCGACGCCGACATCACCGCGGCCGAGGACGCACTGGCCGCCGACGCCACGATGCAGCGGCTGCTGCGCCAGGCGCCGGGCCTCCGTGCGCCCGGCAGCCTCGACCCGGCCGAGACGATCATCCGGACCATGCTCGGTCAGCAGGTGAGTCTCGCCGCCGCGCGCAACCAGGTGAACCGGCTCACCGAGGCCCTCGGCGAACCGGTCGGCGACGCCTTCGCCACCCCGTCCGCGACGGCGACGACAGTCGACGGTCCGGCGTCGAAGTCCTTCCCGACGCCGGGTGTCATCGCCGCCCGTGGACACGAGGTCCTCCGCGGCCCGCGGCGGCGGATCGATGCCGTGATCGGCGTCGCGGCGGCACTCACCGAAGGTCGGGTGGAACCGCATGTGGGGGTCGATGCGTCTGATCTTCGTGCCCAGCTTCTCGAGTTGCCCGGCATCGGCCCCTGGACCGCCGACATCGTCACGATGCGAGTCACCGGCGATCCCGACGTCCTGCTCACGAACGACCTCGTGGTCGTCCGGGCAGCCGCCGACCTCGGAATCGATCTGCGGGACACGCGGCACTGGGCACCGTGGCGCTCGTACGCGACCATGCACCTGTGGCGACACCGACTCGACGCCGCCGGACAGGCCGTGTGACGAGCAGTGAGCAGACTCCGACGACCGGCATCTCGTAGCGATCTCTCTTCCGATCACATCCCCAGCGATCCGCAAGGAGCGACAATGTCCGCACCGACCACCACCACCGCCGCCTCCGGGCCCGACACCCCCGAACCGGGGAGTGACCGAACCATCGGCCGCACAACGACAGTCGGCTATGCCACCGTCGCCACTCCCAACGGGGCGTTCACCGTCGTCGCCGATCCCGACCACCGGGTCCTGGCGTCGGGGTGGACCGACGACCCCGCTTACCTGACGGCGCTCGTCCACCGCGCGCTACGCCCGGAATCGGTCCAGCCATCGGCAGCGCTCGGCGCCATCACCGACGCCGTGTCGGCGTACTACGACGGCGATCTCGCCGCGCCGTCACGGATTCCGGTCGTCCAACGTTCCGGCGGGACCTTCCTCGGTCCGGCCTGGGACGCCCTGCGCCTGGTCGAGCCCGGAAACCCCGTCACCTACACCCGCTTCGCCGAACTGGCCGGTCAGCCGGCGGCGGTCCGGGCCGCGGCAGCCGCCTGCGCGCGCAACGCGGCTGCCCTGTTCGTGCCCTGCCACCGGGTGAAGCGCAGCGACGGAAGCCTCGGTGGTTTCCGCTACGGCCTGCCCACCAAGCAGTGGCTGCTCGACTTCGAGGCCGGCGCACGGAGCGGCCCGGACGAGCGGAGCGGTTCCGCCGACCGATAGTGCCCGTCGCCCGCGGTCCGGCCGAACTTGTCGGGGGTGTCCGACACCATCGACGACATGACTGCTGCCGCCCTCTCACTCGTCGTCGGCCTCGCCCTGGGGATCGCCCTGGGCTGGTGGGCGCACGCCGCTCGCAGTGCCGCGACCGTGGCGGCGGCTCGTGCCGAGGTGGAGATGCTGCGCGCCGCGCGCGACGACGTCGCGTCCTCGTTGTCGTGGGCCACCGAGGACGCGGCACGCCGGCAGTCGTCGGCGATCGGCAGCTCGGTTGCGCACATCGTCGAGCCGTTGCGCGCCAACCTCGCCCAGCTCGCCGACGAACTGCGCCGGGTCGAGAACAACCGGATCGGCGCGTACGCCGGACTGACCGAGCAGGTGCGCGGGATCCACTCGGCGTCGATCGCGCTCAACGACCAGACCCGCCAGCTGGCCAACGCGTTGCACAGCCCGCACGCCCGCGGCCGATGGGGTGAGGTCCAGCTCGAGCGCGTGGTCGAGCTCGCCGGCATGACCAAGCATTGCGACTTCAGCACCCAGGTGTCGGTCACCGACCCCTCCGATCCGAACGGTTCGGGAAACGGCCGGGGTGCCACGACGCTGCGGCCGGACCTCGTCGTCCACCTCGCCGGCGGCCGCGACATCGTCGTGGACGCCAAGGTGCCCCTCGACGCCTACCTGCGGGCGGCCGAGGCCACCGACACGTCCGTTCGCGACAAACTCATCCGCGAACATGCTCGCGCCCTGCGCGCGCACATCGCACGACTGTCCGCGAAGTCCTACTGGTCCGCCTTCGACAACACACCGGAGATGGTGGTGCTGTTCGTGCCCGGCGACGTCGTCCTGGAAGCCGCCGCCCGCACCGACCCCGACCTGCTCGAGTTCGGCTTCGCACGCAACGTCGTCATCGCCACCCCGACCACCCTCATCGCGTTGCTACGGACCGTCGCACTGGGATGGCGTCACGATGCGATGGCTCGCGACGCCGCGGTCATCCACGACCTCGGTCTGCAGCTCCATCAGCGGCTCGCCGGGGTGCTCACTCACTTCGGCACCCTCGGCACATCGCTGCAGCGCACGGTCGACGCCTACAACTCGACGATCGGTTCGGTGGACAGTCGCCTCGGCGTCACCGCACGCCGGTTGGCCGAGCTCGACGCCCTGGGCGACGTCCCGGACGCCCCACGACCACCGGTGATCCACGACACCTGCCGCCCGGCGGGGCCGACCGCCCGGCCTGGGACGGCGCCTGAGGCGGCATCGACGCCCCGGTCCGGGGGTGAAACGATTTCTGTCGAGGACCCGGTACCGTGACCATGTGCCTTCCCCGCAACGTCTCCAAACCGCGGTACCACTGGACCGGCAGTCGGTACTGCCCGCGGTCCGCGGTGTGCCGTGGTGGGGCGCCGTTCTCCTGGCCACCGGGATCACGGGCCTCGGTGCGGCCATCGACGCCGGCAGCAACGATTCGCTGGGCTCGATCTACAAGTTCTGCTACCTCGTCGGATGTGTGATCGCCGCGCTGGCGGTGCGTCGTCGTGCCCTGTTCACCGCCGCCGCGCAGCCCCCGCTCATCGCCTTCTTCGTCAGCATCGTCACGCTGTACGGACTCAATTCCGAGCAGGCGTCGTCGGGACTGAAGAGCCTCGTCTTCAATGTCCTGCTCCCCATCGCGGCGGACTTCCCCTGGATGTTGACGACGTTCCTCGTGACCCTGGGGATCGTGCTCGCCCGGTGGTTCCTGACCCGCGAGGCCGCCGAGCCGGCGAAACGCCGGGCCGCGGGTCGCGACAGGGCGGGCCGGACGCCCCCGAGCAGGTCCGCGGCCGGGAGCGGCGATGCCGACCGGCCCTCGGGCCGCGCGGCAACGCATCGTCGCGCCAAGGGAGCCGGCTCGTCCGGAGCCGCCACCGAGGCCCCGTCGGCGTCTCCCGAGAAGAACCGATCGGCAGCGCAGTCTTCGCCGTCGACCAAGGCCGCGCCGGGATCGCGGGCGAAACCGCGTTCGACCGGCGCTCCGGACCGGCCGTCCGCGACGTCCCGCTCGGCGACGAAGGGTTCTCGTTCCGCAACGGGCGCGCCGCGACCGACGGTCGCCGACCTCGCGGCCCCCGACCTCACGCCGTCGGACGCCACGCCCGCGCCGCGACGCCCGGACATCCCGACGTATGAGTCGGCAACCGACATCCCCCCGGCCGGAGTCGCCGACACTCGGTCCTGAGCCTCAGCTCGTGACGTTGCGTTCCAGCCAACGCCCCAGCCGACGCGCTGCGGCGTCGACGAGCGCGGGCCACTCCATCGCACCCTCGTCCGCGTTGTCGGTGACCGCCTTTATCAGGCGGCAGGGCACGCCGAACTCGGCACTCACGTGGGCGACCGCGCATCCCTCCATGTCGACGAGGTGGGCATGCCGGGCGAGTTCGCGCCGACGAACCGGATCCGCGACGAAGGTGTCCCCGGACGCCAGCACCGTTCCGTCGCCGCCGGGTAGCTCCCAGCGGTCGGTCATCTCATAACCCATCGCCCGTAGTTCGGTGCTGCTGATGTCGTGTTCGAGCACGGCCGACGGGAGGAACAGACCCAACTCGGCGTCGCCGCTCACACCGTCGCGCAGGGCCCCCGCGGTACCGATGTTGATGACCTCGGAGACCGGCGCCCCGCCGGCGAGTTCCCGGCTCAGCGCCATCGTCGCGCGCACCTTGCCGATGCCGGTCACGAGCACCCGCATCCCGGGCGGCACATGTCTGGCCTCGGCCCGCGTCGCCGAGACGACGAGGACACCGGGTCGGGGCAGCGCGTTGTGAGTCACGCCGACGATTATGGCGTGTGTCAGCCGCGGGCGAGCGCGGCGGACGCCCGCGCCGCGCGGCCCAGCGACGAGCCGTATCCGGGTCCGTGGCCGGCCGCGTGCACGGCGAGCGGATGCAGTTGGTGGACGTCGACGCGGTCTTGCCAGCCGGGGACGAGCGGGTGCGCGTCTCGATAGCCGTCGAGGACCGCATCGAGGTGCGGGCACCCGAACAATGCGAGCATCGCCAGATCGGTCTCCCGATGACCGCCGTGCGCGGCCGGGTCGATCATCACCACGCCCCGCGGAGTCCACATCACATTCCCGTTCCAGAGGTCGCCGTGGATGCGTGCCGGCCCCTCGTCGTCGTCGAACACGCCGTCCGCGATCAGGACACATGCGTCGCGGACCGCGTCCTCGTCCTCGGTCGTGAGGTTCCCGGCCGCGCGTGCCGGGGCCAGATACGGTTCCACCCGTTCCCGGACATAGAACTCACCCCACGACCGGTATTCGACCGAGCTCAACTCTCGGCGACCGATGAACAGCTGACCGGAGAACGGTGTTCCGTCCGCGTCGGCAGGCGGGGAACCGAACTGCGGGGCGCCCGCGTCGTGCATCCGAGCGAGCGCGGCCCCGAACTCCCGTGCCGCTCCGGGCGATGGCCGACCGCGTTCGAGGCGTTCGAGTTCGATTGCGTCTTCGCTCACCGAGATCACCTGTACGACAGGCGCTCCCGACGCCGACAGCCAACGCAACCCGGCGGCTTCGGCCGCGAAGAAGTCGGGATGACCGCCCCGCGGGCCGCTCTCGCGCAGCGTCTTGGTGAAGGCGGGACTCACCGGGAGGAATGCTCGTCGGTCGCCGTCGCCTCGAGACTCTTCGCACTCACTCGCGCGAGCCGGTCGAAACGATCGTTGGCGACTCGCATCGCGATCTCATACGGCAGTGCGAACTTTCGCGCCCACCAGTACCCGAACCGGATGTCGAACGAGGTGTAGACCATGAAGCGGTTCTTGCGAATCCCGGTCAGGATCGCCGCCGCCGCCACGTCGGGCGACACCGCGACCTTGTGAAATCCGTTGATGGCGGCCTTGACCCGCGGGTTCTCGCGGTCGATGCCGACGATCTCCACGGAGTCGACCAGCGGCGTGTCCACCCCGCCGGGGCACACCAGCGACACCCCGATCCCGTGACGCCGCAGATCGAATCGAAGAACCTCCGACACGCCCCGCAGCCCGAACTTGCTGGCGCTGTATGCGGCGTGCCACGGCAGCGCCAACAGGCCGGCGGCCGACGACACGTTCACGATGTGTCCGCCGCGTCCTCGTCGGATCATCTGCGGCACAAAGTTTTCGATGATGTGGATCGGCCCCATCAGGTTGACGTCGACCAGCTTCCGCCAGTGCCGGTGTTCGAGATTCTCCACCGTTCCCCAGGCCGAGATCCCGGCGATGTTCATCACCACGTCCATGACGCCGACCTCGGCGTCGACCTGGCGGGCGAACCCGGCCACCCAGTCGAAGTCCGAGACGTCCCCGGCCACGTGGTAGAGGACCGTTCCGTCGGCCGCGGTGATGGCCGCGACAACCTCGTCGAGCTGATCCGCGTGCAGGTCGGTGAGCACCAGTTCGGCGCCCCGGGCGGCGGCGGCCTGGGCGGTGGCCCTGCCGATTCCGCTCGCCGCGCCGGTGATGAGGACCTTGCGGCCACGCAGCGACGGCACCGGGGTGTCCATGAACAGCAGCTCTCTGAGACCCATGACGCGAGGTTAGCCGTCCGCCGCGGCGGACCTCAGCCGATCGACGGATCGCCCCGCCGGGTCCGGCCGCGCGCAGGCGACGTCAGCCGATCGGCAGCTTCCCGTCGAAGAGCGCGTAGACGATGGTCAGCATCGCCTTGAGCACTTGTGCGGACACGTCCTGGCCCTGGGTCATCAGCAGCCGCGCCACGGCTTCGGGGTCCTCGGTGGCGAGGAGCTGCTCGACGAAGGGGATGACCGAGGACAGTCCGCTGGCGTCGTCCGTCGGCACCGACGGCGCCGGGCCCGCTCCGGTGGCGGCGTTCCCGTTGACGTAGTTCAGGATGCCGTCGGTGATCGCCATGGCGTACTTGACCTGACCGTCCCGGCCGGCGAGCGCCTTGGCCTCACCGGGGTTGGCGAGGTTGCCCATCTCGATGAACACCGCCGGGACCTTGGTCAGGTTCACCGCGGCGATGTCGGGACGGGTCTGGATGCCGTCGCGGACGCCGGCGTAGTTCGCCGACGGGAACCCGGCCTTGACGAAGGCGTCGCGCATGGTCGTCGAGGCCTCGCGTCCCTCGCCGGACTGCACGCGGTCGACGGTGGCATCCGGGACCGGCAGCGACGGCACGATCATGTGGAAGCCCTTCTTGGACTCGTCGGCTCCCCGCGCCGTCGAGTCGGCGTGCAGGCTGACCGCGACCGCGGCGCCCGAGCGACTGGCCGCGGCGGCGCGTTCGTCCACACAACCGCCCCACCCGGTGTCGTCCGGCCTGCTCAGGACCACCCGAGCCCCCTGGCTTTCGAGGCCGGCCTTCACGAGTTGCCCGATCTGCCAGTTGACCGTGTGCTCCTTGGCGCCGTTCACACCGGTCGCGCCGCTGGTCTGGCAGTCCTTCTTGCCACCGCGCCCGTCCGGCACCTGTGCCCTGAGGTCGTGACCGGCGGCCGAGGCCTGGTGACCGGGGTCGAGGAAGATCGTCTTCCCCGCCAGTGCCGTCCCGCGGGCGGGGGCCGCTTCGGCGGGTGCCGCGACCACGTTCGAGGCGACCGCCATCGACGTGGCGGCCACCATGGCGAAGCCGATCGTGGCGAGGCGTTGGGCTGTCGTCTTTCGGAACATTGCGCTGTCGAGGCCGCGACGCGCCGAGGCGCTGGTCACTTGCCTCACTCCCTCCCGTTGAGTACCACTGGTCACACTGGTCACAGACATAACAGTGAAACAAACGAATGCGGGATTCCGAAATGGTCGTCCTGGGACAACGGCATTTCGTTAGGGAGCTGTGACCTCTCCGATCGGCGTGTCGAGCGTGTCGCGGGTCAGTCCGCCAGGTGCCGCAGGATTCCGAGGATGCCGTTCTCGTCCGCAGCGCCCTCCGGTCGGGCGACGGCGGCCTCCAGCTCGGCGCGCACGGCCGCCTCGTCGAGACCGCGCCCGATCGCGACGAGTTCGGTGGCCGGACGCCGCCCTTCCCAGGATTCACGCATCACGCGCACGAAGCCGCCGACTCCGTGCACGACGAACCGCTGCCGATGCCTCGGTACGTCGAAATGGACGATTCCCTTGATCCGGAAACACCCATTGGGCGGACGTTCGAGAAATCGCGCCAGGCGCCGCGGATCCATCGGCCGGTCACTGGAGAACGACACCGACTCGTATTCAGCGTGCAGATGCTCGTGGTCAGCGTGACCCGCGTCGTCGAGCAGCAACTCGTCGAAAGCCATCTGGCCGGACCGAGCCTGCGCGACGTCGCGCTGAACGACATCGAACAGGAGCGCCGGATCGATCGCGGCATTCCGGGTCGCCACCCGCGGTGCGGTCGCATTGAGTTGTGCGACAAGCTCTTCGACGACGCGTCGGGACTCATCCGGGATCAGGTCGACCTTGTTGACGAGCACCAGGTCGGCGATCGCGACGTGCGAGTCCAGCTCCGGATGCGTACCGCGCACCTCCTCGACGTGCGCGGCGTCGACCACGTAGACCAGTCCGCCGTAGCGGAGTCGTGCGTCCGCCACCGACGTCACCATCCGGATGAGCGCTTTGGGTTCGGCGATCCCGCTCGCCTCGATCACGATGGCGTCGATCCCCGCGCTCGGACGAACCAGCGAGGTGAGCGCGTCCGCGAGGCCGTCGGCGTCGACGGTGCAGCACATGCACCCGTTCCCGAGGCTCACCGTGCCGTCCGCCTGCGCCGAGACGAGCAGCGCGTCGATGTTCACCTTGCCGAAGTCGTTGACCAGCACGCCCAAACGGGTGCCGGTGCGCCCGGCAGACCGCAACAGATGATTGAGCAGTGTCGTCTTTCCCGAACCCAGATACCCGGCCACCACGACGACCGGAACCGGACCGCGGCGACCGGGGGTCTTCGCAGCGCTCATCACCGGCGGTCGGGTTCCAGACAGTCCGCACAGATCACGGCGAGGTCGCGGCCGTCCCGATCGGGGTGATTGGCGACATTGCTCGTCGGACGACGGCATTCGACGCAGCGGCCGAGCACCTCCGCGTGGTCGGAGAACTCCACGCCCATGCGGTCGTCGAAGACGTAGAGCGAACCCTGCCAGAGCCCGTCGTCGCCGTACCGCTCGCCGTAACGCACGATGCCACCGTCGAGTTGGTAGACCTCGGCGAACCCGCGGTTCCGCATCACCGTGCTGAGGACCTCGCAGCGCACGCCGCCCGTGCAGTACGTGACGATCGGCCGGTCCTTGAGATGATCGAACGCGCCGCTCTCGATCAACGGCACGAAGTCCCGGGTGGTCCGCGCCTTGGTCGTGACCGCGTCGGCGAATCGCCCGACCTCTGCCTCGATCTCGTTGCGCCCGTCGAAGAAGACCACGTCGTCGCCGCGGGCGTCCACGAGCTCGTGCACCTGCTCCGGACTCAGCCGGGTTCCGGTGCCGACGACCCCGTTCTCGTCGACCTCGATCTCGTCCGGAACCCCGAAGGTCACGATCTCGGGCCGGACGCGCACGCTCAACCGCGGGAAGTCCCGGCCCGTGCCGTCGGACCATTTGATGTCCGCCCCCGCGAACCCGGGGTACGCGCGGGTCGTCCTGACGTAGCGTTTGACCGCGGCGATGTCGCCACCGACGGTGCTGTTGATCCCGTGGCGTGACACGATGATCCTGCCCCGGACCCCGAGCGACTCGCACACCGCCAGCTGCCACAACCGGATGGCCTCGGGATCGGGCAGCGGAACGAAGACGTAGAACAAGACGATCTTGGGGGTCGGCACAGTGCAAGGGTACGGAAATCGGCGACCCCGCCCCGAATCCACATCACGGTCCCGCGACCGCCGATTTCTGCGCGTGATCTGCGCAACCGCGGCAATCGGGACTCTGACCGTTTCGGTCGCACTCGCCGGATGCTCCCTGCCGTCGGACTCCGGCCCGTCCCGAATCGTCATTCCGCCCACCGACGAGTTGTCGACGGTGACCGAAATCGAGTCCTCGTCGACGACATCGACCACCGGCGAGGACTCGGCGCGGAATCTGCCCGACTGGACAATCGGGCGAGTCGTCGCAATGGCACCACGCGTCGACAACTCGCGTTTCCACCAGGGCTCGGTGACGGAGGATTCGCCGCTGCAGGACTCGTCCGGTTTCCATTTCTCGACGCCGGATCGGGCGGTGAATTGCTCGACCGGTACCAACGGTTCGTCGGCGCTCGCCTGTCGGATCGATGAGGATGCGGACGACGATTCCTCGGCGGAACGCCCGTCGTCCGACTCGGGCGCCTGCGACTGGGCCCGGGATTACGCCGTCCTGGGACCGGATGGACCGCAGCGCGGTGCGTGCGCCAATCGATATCCCGTTCTGTATCGCAGTTCGATTGTCGACTTCGGTCGCACAATTTCGATATCACGATTTTCTTGTCTCGTTGAGACCGTCGGTATGTTCTGTCTAGAATCGCGTTCTCAATCAGGATTCGCAATCACCCCGAACGGTTACCAAACCATCTATGCAGCAGATCGGGCGCCCGAAGCGTTGGTGAGCGTGTCGCCCGAGGAATCGGACGAATCGTCCCGGCGGACGACCGGGGCTGTGCCCACGAGCTAGACCACACCTACTTCGAACCGGTCCGCCACTGCGCGTAACCCGCCGTCGAGACCAGCATGGATCCGACTTGTCAACAAACGGACGTGTCTCGACTTCCCTAACGCTATTCAATGATTTATGGTCTAGGCGGGGGTTCTCAGCAAGTACTCATGGTTTGAGTCTAAGCTGTGCACAGTTGGAATAGATCAAAACGGGGGGACGCAGGTTTTCGGGCCTTGCACGTCCGTCTTGGTCGGATGACACAATTCGAGGGGACAAGCAATTCATGGCGAAAAAGGAAATCGTTCAGGTCATCGACGATCTCGACGGTAAGGTGCTGGATCAGTACGAAACCGTCCGGTGGTCACTCGACGGAAAGAACTACGAGTTCGACACTTCGTCGAAGCACGCGCAGCAATTCCGCGATTCGCTGTCGAAGTACCTCGACATCTCCCGCCAGACCGGTCGCGTGACCAAGCGCACCGCAACGGCGTCGACTGCGACCGGGGGCGGACGCAACAAGGAGACCACCAAGGCGATTCGCGAGTGGGCCATCCGCGAAGGTTACGAACTGAGTGATCGCGGTCGCATCCCGCAGAGCATCATCGAGGCCTTCGAAGCCGCACACTGATCGGTCAGACCTGACCGTCATCACACATGAGACCTGTTGCCCGGCCGCCTTTCGCGTGCCGGGCAACAGGCGTTGAAAGGGCTGTTCGCCGATGAGGCCCCTGACCCCGCTGTCGGCTCCGGTGGACCCGATTCGCGCACTCGAGCGCATCTCGTGGCTGCTCGAGCGTCGCCGGGAGAGCACGTACCGCGTGGAGGCCTTCCGCCGCGCCGGGCAGGCGGCCGCCGGACTCGACCCGTCCGAGCTACACGCACGGGCTGTCGCCGGCACTCTCACCGCGATCAAGGGAATAGGCAAGACCACCGCGGCGGTCATCGCCGAGGCCGCCGACGGTGAGCTACCGGGGTACCTCGCACGTTTGCAGGGCGAAGATCCACCCCTCGCCCCCGACGGCGCCGAGGGCCTCGTCGAGGCCGTGGTCGGCGACCTGCACGCCCACACCGACTGGAGCGACGGCGGCGCGCCCATCGACGAGATGGCCGCGGCTGCGGAGGCCTCCGGCCACGACTGGCTCGCGATCACCGACCACTCGCCGCGCCTCACGGTCGCGAACGGACTGAGCGCGGAACGGCTCGCCGCCCAGATCGAGGCGATCGACAACTGGAACACCGGTCACAGCAGCCACTTTCGTCTCTTCCGTGGAATCGAGATCGACATCCTCGACGACGGCACGCTCGATCAGACCGACGAGATGGTCTCCCGGCTCGACGTCGTGACCGCGTCCGTGCACTCCAATCTGCGCATGGCGCACGACGCCATGACCGACCGGCTCATCGCCGCGGTCTCTGATCCACGGGTGCACGTCCTCGGCCACTGCACCGGCCGGCGAGTGCTGAGCGGGCGCGGCCACCGCCCGCCCTCGACCTTCGACGCCGAGGCCGTGTTCGCCGCCTGCGCGGCCCACGACACCATCGTGGAGATCAACTCCCGTCCGGAGCGGGTCGACCCGCCCGACGAACTGATCGAGATCGCCGACGACGCAGGCTGCCTGTTCGCGATCGACTCCGACGCCCACGCACCCGGGCAACTCGACTTCAAGATCCTCGGCGCGCGGCGGGCCGTCGACCACGGCATCGACCCCGACCGGATCGTCACGACATGGTCGTCGGACCGGTTGTCGGAGTGGCTCGCCCGCTGAGCTGTCCCGGTGGGGCCCGAGCGGTCCAGAACGCTGTCAGCTCAGGGCGTCGACCCGGTCTCGGATCACCGGCAGCACGCCTTCGGCGAACCAGTGCGCTTCCTCGATGTGCGGATAGCCCGACAGGATGAAGTGGGAGAAGCCCTCGGATTCGTACTCGCCGATCAGCGCCGCGACCTCGTCGTAGCTGCCGACGAGCGCGGTGCCGGCTCCCCCACGGATGAGCCCGACCCCCGCCCACAAGCCGGGATGGATCTCGAGCGCATCGCGACGTCCGCCGTGGAGTTCGGCCATCCGACGCTGACCGGTCGAGTCCGAGACCGAGTGCAGGGCGAACGCGGTCTCGATCTCGTCGTCGGAGATCCCCTGCAGCAGTGTGTCGGCGACCCGCCACGCCTCCTCGGAGGTCTCGCGGGCGATGACATGCAGCCGCACACCGTATTCGAGTGACCGGCCGACCGTCTCGGCGCGTCGCGCCACCTCCGCGATCTTCTCTCCGGCCACCGCCGGCGGCTCGCCCCACGTGAGGTAGACCTGGGCACGCGAGGCCGCAACGGTCAGTGCCGGGTCCGACGACCCGCCGAAGTAGATCCGCGGTGGATCGGTCGGCGGATCCGCGAGGAACGCCCCGGCGATACGGTAGAACTCTCCGTCGAAGTCGACGGTCTCACCGGACCAGAGCCGGTCGACGATCTGCACGAACTCGTCGGTGCGCGCGTAACGGCGGTCGTGGTCGACCCAGTCACCGAACCGGCGTTGCTCGACCTCGTCACCGCCGGTCACGATGTTGACCGCGATCCGTCCACCCGAGAATCGCTGGAGCGTCGCCGCCTGCTGTGCGGCCAGGGTCGGCGAGATCAGCCCGGGGCGGAATGCGACGAGGAAGGTCAACTGCTCGGTGTGGGTGATCGCGGCGGCCGTGGTCAGCCACGCGTCCTCACACCAGGTTCCGGTCGGGGTCAGGACACTCTCGTAGCCGAGCCGATCGGCGGTGCGTGCGACATCGATCAGGTACGGCAGGTCTGGCGCACGGTAACCCGGAGGGTGCCGTTTCGTCGCCGATGCATGTGAGGCTCCGACGATCCCGCGGCTGTCACCGGCGGTCGGCAGAAACCAATGGAAATGGCTCATGGGCGTGTTCCCTTCTCGCGCCACTAGGATTGGGGCGTGCCGAACAGCGGTGCCAGGGCCTCGTCGTAGCGGTTGTCGACGAACTTTGCGAAATCGACCTGCCCCTGGAGTTGCCCGGAGTCGGCGAAGGCATCGGCGAGCTCCTGCTCCGACGCCACGACGCTGTCGTCGAGTGCGATCGCGGGTCGAAGGCTGCGGCCCTGGGCGATCGCGCCGGCCCGCGGGTCGATCCCGACCTCGGCGGAGTACTGCTCGGCCCACTCTTCCGGGTTGGCCTTGGCCCAGTTGGCGGCCCGCGCGATCCCGAGCGCCAGTTCCCGTACCGCGGTGTTGCGACGCGGGTCGGCAAGCGCCTCGTCGCCCGCGATCCCGAAACCGTAACCGTTCGATACGCCTTCGGCCGTGACGAGCGTCTTCGGGTTGTTCTCGAGCTGGACGATCGCGGTGTACGGGTCCCAGATCGCCCATGCGTCGACGTTCCCGGAGGTGAACGCCGACAACGCATCCGCGGGCTGAAGGAAGACCGGCTCGACATCCTTGCCGGGCCCCAGGGTCAGATTCACCTTGTTCAGTTGCAGCAGCAGATGTCCGTGGGCCGAGCTGCCCTTCGCCACGGCGACCTTCTTGCCCTTGAGGTCGGCGACCGAGGCCAGTGTCGACGTTCCCGGGATCAGGATCGCGTCGCCGCTGGCGTTGTTCGCGTACCCGGTGACGATCTTGACCTTCGCGTTCGCCGCGGCGCCGAAGATGGGCGGCGTGTTCCCGGTGACCGCGAAGTCGATCTTGCCTGCGGTGGCGGCCTCGATCTGCGGCGGGCCGGAGGTGAAGGTGGAGAATTCGATGGTGAACGGGAGCTTCTCGAGTTCGCCCGAGGCGCGCAGTAGGGCTTCGGTGCCGCCCTTCTGGTCTCCGACTCGGAGGGTCAGGTCCTGCAGTGAGGCGACGTCGACCGTCTCGTTCGCGATCGATTCGGCGGTGTCCTCCCGCTGCACACAGCCCGCGAGGCCCAGGGTCAGGGCGGCGGTGGCCAGCACGGCGGCGAGCACGCGGCGTCGTCGGGCCCGGGATGCGCGCACGGAAAGATGGTGGTGTGTCATCGAGATCGGCTTTCGGTCAGGGAACGGGAGGGTCAGCGCGCCGGATCGGCGACGCCGAGTGCGGTCAGCAATTCGGCTCGCAGGCGCGGGATCTCGGAGTCGGGGTCATCGGCGTCGCCGGTCTGACGTGGACGGGGCACGGTGAGGTCTTCGACGATCTCGCCACCGGCCAGGACGACGACGCGGTCGGCCAGCCGCAACGCCTCGTCGACGTCGTGGGTGACGAGGAGTGCACCGAACCCGTTGTCGCGCCACAGCGAGATGAGCAGTTCGTGCATCGTGCGCCGAGTGAGGGCGTCGAGTGCGCCGAACGGCTCGTCGAGCAGCAGCAGTTGCGGACGGGCCACGAGCGCACGGGCGAGCGAGACCCGTTGCGCCTGACCACCCGAGAGTTGCGCGGGCCACGCACCCGTCTTGTCGCTCAGGCCGACCTCGTCGAGGGTGCGGCGCGCGCGTTCGCGGGCCTGTGACTTGCCGACCTTCTCGCGCACGAGGCCGAAGGCGACGTTCTGTAAGACGGTGCGCCAGGGGAAGAGTCGCGGTTCCTGGAAGGACACCGCCGGGTGACCGGCGGTCCGGACGCTGCCCGACTCGGTCTGCGACAGGCCCGCCAGCAGGCGAAGCAGCGTCGACTTGCCGCTGCCGCTGCGTCCGATGAGCGCGACGATCTCGTGCGCCCCGACCCGCAGGGTCACGTCCCGCAACACGAGATAGTCCCCGTAGCTCAGGCTCGCGTTCTCGACTTCCGCGGCGTATCCGGCGGGGTCGACCAGGTCGTCGGCGGACGGGACCTCGAGATCGCGGGTGGCGATGGCGGTCATGGTAGGGCCTCCTGGACTCGGGATGTGCGGGTTGGGGGCGTCACCGGTTCTGGTATCGGGTCGTGTAGCGCTCCAGCGCACGCACGATGGCGTCGGTGATCAAACCCAGTGCGGCGTAGACGATCAGGCCGAAGAAGATGATGTCGGTGCGCAGGAAGTCGCGCGCGTTGTTGATCAGGTATCCCAGCCCGGACGTGGCCGCGATCTGCTCGGCGACGATGAGGCTGAGCCATGCGATCGCCAGGGCCTGGCGCAGACCGACCAGGATCTGCGGCATGGCACCCGGGATGATGAGATCGCGGATGGTGGTCAGCCGCGAGAAGCCCAGCACGCGAGCGGTTTCCACCAGGCGGCCGTCGATCTGGCGAATCGCGGCGGAGGTGTTCAGGTAGAGGGGGAACAGCGCGCCGAGGGACACGAGCAGCACCTTGGGCATCTCGCCGATGCCGAACCACAGGATGAACAACGGGATCAGACCGAAGAGCGGAAGTGCGCGTATAGCCTGCATGTTCGGGTCGATGGCCGAGTCGGCGAACTTGCTCAGGCCGACCAGCAGGCCCAGACCGATCCCAACCGCGACGCCGATCGTCAGTCCGATCGCGACCCGCTGCGCCGACGCCGCGATGGCGTCGAGGAGTTGTCCGTTGTTCAGGACCTCCCACCCGGCCTCGGCGATCAGCGACGGTGCGGGCAGCTTGTCCTGCGGGATGATCCCCAGTGCGCTGCCCACCTGCCAGAGCACGAGAACGGCGATGGGTGACAGCGCGCGCAGGATGGTGTGCAGCCGGGACGACCGGCCCGCCTTGGCCGATGGGGAGTCGGACGACCCCGGGTCCACCGCCCGCGGATCGCCGGGCGCGCTGATACTGAGTGTTCGGTCGGCCACGTGCGGCAACGTTACGAATCGGGAAACACTCGCGACACCGTTGAGTTCAACGTGAGCACAAGTAGGAAACCCGCCCAGCGTTCGCGTAACGGCGAGCGGTCAGCCCCGGTCGATACCGTTCGATGCGTCAGCTCCGTTTGATGACGATGCCGGTCATCCCCGACGCCGACCCCGTCAGCTCGATCACCGGTCCGCCCGGACGCGTCGGTGCGCCGGCCTTGTCCTTCACCTTCGACCATCCGGATAGTTGGAGGTCGCCGTACCTTATCTCCTGATCGGGGCCGATCCGGAGCTTCACCGTGGTGATGGAGACCTGCAGCTGCAGGATCGTCGACGGCCCGGGGAACGTCGCATGGGTGAAGTCCATGTCGACGGTGCCCATGCTGCCGGTGACCAGCGTCGACGGCGGAACATGCCACGTGCCCTTGCGTCGAACCGTCTCCCACTCGGCCGCGAGGTGCACGGGCCCGGCCGAAGGGACGGCGACGGCCGGGGTCGCGGCTACGGCCTGGCCCGGCTCGTTGAACAGGCGACCGGCGTTCGGCAGGTGTTCCAGGACGGCTCGCAGGTCTGCGCGGGTCTTGGCGGCGTACACCAGACCGGACCGGTCCTCGAACTCCGCGATCTCCAGATATCCCGACGAGAAGGCGTCGTTGAGAAGAGTCACGGCCCGTTCGCGTTCCGGGTTTCCGACCCGTAGATCGTCGTCGGGGAGGCGGTCGACCATACCTGCCACCTTATGGCACCCGCGCTGGGTGGGTTTTCGCAGCACGACGGCCGGGGCTCGCGGCGGCGTCAGTTCCGCGGGATCGGTGGCGCGGAGTCGGGGGCCATCAGGGCGCCGATCTGCGCGAAGATCGGATTGCCGCCGTTGGCGTAGGAGCCGTCCGGACCGAACGCCTCGGCGTCGTAGGTCACCGCCACCGCGATGGCGATCTTCTCTGACGGGAGATACGCGACGACCGCCGCGTAGCCGTTGAACAACGGGTTCTGCACGATCCAGCCGCCGGTCAGCACGACTCCCATGCCGTAGGTGTACTCCTCGTTCATCGGCCGGCACGTCGAGCAACCGGCCAGCGGACGCGCCACGCCGCGGAGCCGGGTGGAGACCATGGTGTCGTAGCCCTCGGCCGACAGCGTCTCCCCCGCGAAGAGTTTCCGGGCCGTCGCCTCGACGTCGTAGATGTTCGACGTCTGGATCGCACCGTGGGTGATGCTCCACGACGGGTTCCAGCCGGTCGTCTCCTCGTAGAACGGCGTCGACGGTGGAGGGTTCAGAATCCCGCGGCGTTCCGACGAGTTGGCATGCAGGGCGGGTTCCGGGATCACCGCCGTCAGATCCGACACCGTGTTGTCGAGGTCGAGCGGCTCGGAGATCCGCTGCCGGAGTAGATCCGCGACCGATTCACCGGTGATCTTCTCCAGCACGAGGCCGAGGATCACGTAGTTGGTGTGCGCGTAGTTCCAGTTCGTCCCCGGGGCGTAGAGCAGCGGCTTGTTCACCGCGTAGGACAACATCTCGTCGGTCGTCCACGCCTTGAACGGGTTCGTCAACTCCTCGATCTCGAACGCGTCGTTGCCGAGCACATAGTCCTGGTACCCCGACGTCATCGTCGCCAGTTGCCGGAGGGTGACCCGGTCGCTGTTGGGGATCTGGGGCACCCATGTCGCGATGATGTCGTCGAGGGCGACCGCCTTCTCGTCGACGAGTTGCAACAACACCGCCGCGACGTAGGCGATGGCGACCGACCCGTTGCGGAAGTGCATGTCCGCGGTGGCGGGTACACCGGTCTGCGACTCGCCGAACGCCTTGGTGGTCACCTCCTGGCCGTCCTCGGTGACACGCACGATCACCGACTTGAGGTGTTGGGACTCCATCAGACCTTCGACGATCTGCTCGATCTGCGCCGCCTGCTGCGGGCTCGACGACGAGGCCGACGAGGACGCGGGTTCGGAACCGCCCCCGGTGCCGCACGCCGCCAGAGCGATCGCGAGGACCGCGGCAATCAGCATTGACCAGCGCTTATGCATTGTATTGTTCCACGGGCGCCGAACCCCTGTCGGCGACTTCGGCGATTCCGGAGTAGCGTCGACTCCGTCCGCAATCGGCCGGAGGAGGCGACGATGTCAGCGGTAGACGCGACGAGCTCGGGGACGATGCCGGTCGCGTTCATCGGTCACGGCAACCCGATGAACGCCCTGGAGCGCAACAAGTACACCGAGGCCTGGGCCGCTCTGGGTGCATCGGTGCCGAAACCGCGAGCGATCCTGGTGATCTCGGCGCACTGGTACACCAACGCCACCGCCGTGACGGCGATGCCACGGCCGCGGACGATCCACGACTTCTACGGTTTCCCGCAGGACCTCTTCGACGTGGAGTACCCCGCCCCGGGCGACCCGGATGTCGCCGACATGGTCTCCGATGTCGTCAAACCCACGTGGTGCGGTCACGACATCGACAGTTGGGGTATCGACCACGGGACGTGGTCGGTGCTGGTGCACACGTTCCCGGATGCGTCCGTACCCGTACTCCAGTTGTCGCTCAACGCTTTCAAGGACTACGAGCACCACTACGAACTGGGCCGCCGGCTCGCCCCGCTCCGCGACCAGGGTGTGCTGATCATCGGCAGCGGCAACATCGTGCACAACCTCCGCGCGGTCGACTTCGCGAAGCCCGACAGCGGATTCGACTGGGCCCACCGGTTCGACGACGCGGCCCGAGAGGTGTTGCTGGACAAGCCGTCGAGTGTGCTGAGTCTGGACGGACATCCCGACTTCGACAAGTCCGTGCCGACCCCGGACCACTATCTGCCGATGCTGTACATCGCCGGTCTCGCCGGGGACGCCCCGCTGGATCTGCTCGTGGACGGCCATGCCGCCGGGTCGATCTCGATGGCCGCCTACACGCACGGGCTGGACGTCGAGCCCACGGGGTCCGGCGCCGGCGGCCCGGCCGCCGAACTGCCCGAGGGGTTCCCGACACTCAACTCGAACCTGTGACCCTCAGGCCGCGAGGAACTCGTCGATCTGGTTGATCGCCGACGACGCACCTTCGACGACTCCCATGTCGAGCACCTTCTGCAAGGCCTCGGCCGAGTCGTAGGTGCTGATGAAGGTGGCGACGGTCTTACCGTCCGTCTCGGTGAATGCGTAGGAATTGCGGGATTCGGGCATGTCGGTGATCGGGTTGAGGTCCCCGTCGGCAAAGCCGTCCAGGAAGGTGAAGCCGGTGGGCTCGTCCACCGATTCGACTTTCCAGTAGCCGCCGAACTTCTCGCCCTCGGGACTGGTCATGTAGTACGTGACCTTGCCACCCGGGCGCAGGTCGTGGTCGACGACGGTCGCCGGATAGGTGGGCGGGCCCCAGATCTTCTCGAGCTGACGCGGATCGGCGTAGATCTGCCACACCCGTTCGATCGGGGCCGCGAACTCGGCGTTGATGGTGATCGTCCGGGCGTCCAGGTCGGGTGTCACATCGATGACAGGCATTGTTCATTCCTCCGCTGTGGTTGTGGGTGAGGGTGATTCGAGCGTGAGCAGATCGTCGATGCGGGCGATACGACCACGCCACACCGCTTCGAGCTCGGTGAGCATCGAGGCCACCGAACGCACTGCCGCGACATCGCCGCTGGCCAGCTGCTCGCGTCCGGAACGACGCTTGGTGAGTAGACCGGCCTTCTCCAGGACGGCGACGTGCTTCTGTACCGCCGCGAAGCTCATGTCGTATTTCGCGGCGAGCACCGAGACCGAGTGTTCGCCGGCGAGCACGCGTCGCAGGATGTCACGACGGGTGCGGTCCGACAGCGCGTGGAACAGGGCGTCGGCCCGGTCCTCGTCTGTCGGTTCGCCTGCGTTCTCGGCCACGTCTCAAACATACAACCAATTGGTTGTATGTCAAGAGCCTGTTGCGATCACCCCGGGCGCAACCCTCGCCCTCGGCGTTCGGCGCGCCTTGACTTGTCCCGATCACCTCCCTGCCCGTGGCGGCACCTCCCCGACTCGCTCCGGCGACCCAGACCGAAGGACATCATCCGTGACCCGTCAGCTCCATCTCGGTGGTTTCTTGATCGCCTCCCCCGTCACCCATTCGCACGCCGCATGGCGTCATCCCGGCTCGGAGACCGACCACTTCGGGCCAGACCACTACCACCGGGTCGGCCGCATCCTCGAACGCGGCAAGTTCGATTTCGCCTTCTTCGCCGACCTGCTCGCCGCACCGGTCCGGTTCGGCGGCGACCAGTCCGAACCCTTCCGGCGCGGCACTCAGGCCGCCGCGACGATCGATCCGAGCCTGGTCGCGGCGAGCATCGCCGCCGTCACCACGCGACTCGGTATCGCGGTCACCAAGTCCACCACCTACTTTCACCCCTACGAACTCGCGCGCGTCTTCGGTTCCCTCGATCACCTCACCCGTGGACGGATCGCGTGGAACATCGTGACGTCGCTGTCGCAGGCCGAGGCGCAGAACTTCGGCTTCGACGACCACGTCGGACACGACGAGCGGTACGTGCGTGCCGAGGAGTTCGTCAGCACGGCGATCAAGCTGTGGTCGAGCTGGGATGCCGACGCCGTCACCGCCGACAAGGAGTCCGGCGTCTGGGCGGATCCGTCGAAGATCCACACCGTCGACCACGAAGGCACGCACTACCGCACGCGGGGTCCGCTCAACCAGCCCCGCTCACCGCAGCATCGCCCGGTACTCATCCAGGCGGGGTCGTCGAACACCGGCAAGGACTTCGCCGCGCGGTGGGCGGAGGCGATCTTCGAGATCGACCCGACCCCGGAGGGACGCCGGGCCTACTACGACGACGTGAAGTCGCGGGCGGTGAACTTCGGCCGAAATCCCGACCACGTCACAATCTTCCCGGCGTTCATCCCGTTCATCGGCGAGACCGAGTCGATCGCCCGGGAGAAGCAGGCGTTCCACAACGAACTCGCCGATCCGATCTCCGGCCTGATCACGCTGTCGGTTCACACCGACCACGACTTCTCCGCCTACGATCTCGACGCTCCCGTCGAAGACGTCCAGGTGAGCGGCACACAGGGGCTGTTCGACGTCGCCCGACGCCTCTCCGAGCGGGACAGTCTCACCCTCCGCGACATCGGCAAGCTCTACGCCCAGGGAGTCCTGCTGCCGCAGTTCGTCGGCACGGCCGCCGATGTCGCGGATCAGATCGAGGAGTCCTTCACCGGCGGTGAGGCCGACGGGTTCATCGTGTCGAGTGCGCAAACCCCGGGCACCTTCAACGATTTCGTGGACTACGTGGTGCCGGAGTTGCAGCGCCGCGGCCTGTTCCGCACGGGGTACGAGGGCACGACCCTGCGCGAGCACCTCGGGCTCGGGAGCGCCGAGGAGGATCTGCCCGCGGACGTGCGTGGGGTAGACACCCGGCTCGCGGGCTGAGAGAACTCAGCGCTCGCCGACCCGGCCGCCGTCGACGTCCCAGTGCCGGTCGACGCGCACGTTCTGCAGCATGCGCCGATCGTGGGTCACGAGAAGCACTGCGCCGTCGTAGGAATCGAGGGCGGACTCGAGTTGCTCGATGGCCGGCAGGTCGAGGTGGTTGGTCGGCTCGTCGAGGACGAGGACATTGGTGCCCCGCGCCTGCAGCAGGGCGAGCCCGGCCCGCGTGCGCTCGCCGGGCGACAGCTCTCCGACCGGCCGGTCCACGTGATCGGCCCGCAAGCCGAACTTGGCGAGCAACGTCCGCACGTCCGCGGTGGAGTATTCGGGGACCAGCGCTTCGAACCGTTCGGCCAGCGGCCGGGGACCGGTGAACAGGCCACGCGCCTGGTCGATCTCGCCGATCGCGACGTTGGTCCCGAGTCGCGCGGTCCCCTCGTCGGGTTCGACGCGACCGAGCAGTAGCCGCAGCAGCGTCGTCTTGCCGGCACCGTTGTGGCCCGTGATGCCGATGCGTTCGCCGGCGTTCACCTGTAACGACACCGGGCCCAGCACGAAATCTCCCTGTCGCACAACCGCTTCGTTGAGAGTGGCGACCACCGAGCTGGAGCGCGGCGCGGACCCGATGGTGAACTCGAGGACCCATTCCTTGCGCGGTTCGGCGACCTCGTCGAGCCGTGCGATCCGGCTCTCCATCTGCCGGACCTTCTGCGCCTGCTTCTCACTGGACTCGGTGGCGGCGCGGCGTCGGACCTTGTCGTTGTCCGGCGCTTTCCGGATGGCATTGCGGACACCCTGACTCGACCATTCACGCTGGATCCGAGCCCGGGCGACGAGGTCGGCCTTCTTGGCCGCGAACTCCTCGTACTCCTCGCGACGGTGACGACGCGCAACCGCCCGTTCCTCGAGGTAGCTCTCGTATCCGCCGCCGTACACGGTGTTGGTGTGCTGCGCGAGATCGAGTTCGAGCACCCGGGTGACGCTGCGCGCGAGGAACTCTCGATCGTGACTGACCAGGACGACGCCGCCCCGCATGCCGGCCACGACCTCCTCCAGGCGCGCGAGACCGTCCAGATCGAGGTCGTTGGTCGGTTCGTCCAGGAGCACGATGTCGAACCGCGAGCACAGCAGCGCGGCGAGCCCGACCCGCGCGGCCTGCCCACCGGACAGATCCGCCATCAGGGTGGCATCCGGGTCGATGACGCCGTCACCGAGCCCGAGGTCGGCGAGGACCGCGGGCAACCGCTCGTCGAGATCGGCCGCCCCGGTGGCCAACCAGTGGTCGAGCGCGGCCGCATACGTCTCGGCCGGATCTCCCGGCGCCGCGGCGTCGGGGTCGGCCAACGCGTCCGCCGCCGCGTCCATCGCCGCCGTCGCCGCCGCGCACCCCGTCCGGCGGGCGACGTACGCACGCACCACCTCACCGGGAACCCGTTCGTGCTCCTGCGGCAACCATCCGACGAAAGCGTCGGACGGTGCACGGGTCACCGTCCCCTCCAGGGGCGCGAGATCACCGGCGAGTACCCGCAGCAGCGTGGTCTTCCCGGCACCGTTCGCACCGACCACGCCGATCACGTCGCCGGGTGCCACCGTGAGATCGAGGTGGTCGAAGAGGACGCGGTGGGCATATCCCCCGGCGACGTCCTTGGCGACGAGCGTGGCGGTCATCGGTCCATGGTCGCACCCAGCTCTCGGACCACGAGGACCCGGCCGAGGCGGCTCCGGCACGCGGCAGCCGGCTCCCCCGGTTTTCCCGAGCGCCCGGCCGGGTATTGACCCGCATGGCCTCATCTCGCGAGACCCGACACTTCGACGTCGTCATCGTCGGCGGCGGAAACGCCGGCCTCAGCGCGGCGGCGCGACTGCTGCGCCTGGGCGTCACCGATGTCGCGGTGATCGAACCGCAGGCCGTCCACACGTACCGCCCACTGCTCTCCTACGTCGGCGGAGGTCAGGCGACGCTGCAGGACGCCGAGCGCACGCAGCGATCGGTGACGCCGGACGGGGTGACGTGGTTGCGCGACACCGCCGTCGTCGTCGACGCGGGAAAGCGGACGGTCCGCTGCGTCTCGGGCGCCGACGTCGGCTACCGGGACCTCGTCCTGGCCGTCGGACTCGTACCGGATCACGACGCGATGCCGGGGATCGAGCTCGCGATCGCCGACCCGGCGGTGGCCAGCAACTATCTCGACCGGGCCGAACAGACCTGGGATCTCGTCACCTCGATGCCGCGGGGTGGACGGGCCGTGTTCACCGTCCCGCGTCCGCCGGTCAGCTGCACCGGGACCACACTCAAACCACTCTTCCTGGCCGCCGCCCACTGGCGGCGTCGAGGAATCCTCGAGTCGCTCGACATCACCATGACCGTCGACCGGCCCCATCTGCTCGGCGTCGCGGCCCTCGACGCCCGCCTCTCGGAGTGCCTCGACGAACTCGGCGTCCGCGTGCTGCTCGACAGCTCCGTACGACTGCATCCGGTCGATCGCCGGGTCACCGTGGTCACCGGCTCGGACACCCAGGATGTGTACTACGACATGCTGCACCTCGTCCCGCCCTTCCGAGGTGCCGACCTGGTGACCGACTCGGACCTGGCCGGCGCCCGCGGCCGGGGGCTCGTCGACATCGATCCCCACACGCTGCGTCACCGCACCCATCCGTCCATCTGGGGAGCCGGTGACGGCGCCGCGATCGCGACCGACCCGTCGGGCGGCGGGTTGCGACGGCAGATCTCGGTGCTCGCCGACAACATCGCGGCCGCGCGGGCCGGCGAGGAGCTCACCGCCTACGACGGGTACACCGTCGCTCCGATCGCGACGGACGCACATCATCTCATCGCCGCCGAGTTCGACCGCGACGGGACCATCACGTCGTCGTTGCCGTCGGTCATCGACCCGCTCAAACCGCGCCGGAGTGCGTGGGCCTTCGACCGATATGCCCTCCCGCGCCTGTACTGGAACGCGATCCTGCGAGGGCGGGTGTGAGTCCGCGTCGAGACCTGTGACCGGTTCGGAATCGAGAAGCCCCTAGACCCGCCGCACTACCGTGAGAGCTGCCTCGGCCCCGAGGCCGTCGACCGCGAAGGGAACGCGAATGGGCAGCTCTGGAGGATTCTCCGATCAGGAACGGGCCGCGATGAAGGAGCGCGCCGCGGAACTCGAGATGGAGAAGACCCGCAGGCGCGGGAACAAGAAGGCGGCCGAGGAACTCGATCTGCTCGCGAAGCTCGAGAGCATGGACCCGGCCGATCGCGCGCTGGCCGAACGCATCCACGCGATCGTCACCACGGCCGCACCGGACCTCGCACCGAAGCTCTGGTACGGACAACCGGCCTACGCGCTGAAGGGCAAGGTGGTGTGTTTCTTCCGCAGCGGGCACGACGACTAGGAGCGATATACTCCACCTTCGGATTCACCCAGAACGCCAACCTCGACGACGGCGGATTCTGGCCGACGTCGTTCGCGGTCAGCACCCTGGACACCGAGGCGGAAAAGACCATCGCGACGCTGGTCGCCAAGGCGGTGAGCTGACCTTCCCCTTACTGCCTCATCCGAAAGACTGTAAACCCGCAGGTCCCAGCCCTGCTCCCGGAGGTGTGAGGAGCGTTAGCGACGAGCCACGAAGGGCCAGCAACCGGCGCGGGATCGTCCTCCCAGCGAATTTGCCTCCCCCTCAACAGGTTTGAAGGGTATATTGCCCTTCGCGCCGACTCACGGGGACGGAGATTCAGCGCTGGGAGCCGGTTCGGGCTTCTGCGAACAACGCCGGTTCGACTCCCGCGGCCGGACTACTCTGATCGCCATGATCACCGCGGTGCACACACTGATCTACTGCGACGACCCGGACGCCGCCCGCGCCTTCTTCCGCGACGTGTTGCGCTTCCCGCACGTCGACACGGGCGGCGGCTGGCTGATCTTCCAGACCGGTCCCAGCGAACTCGGAGCGCACCAGAATGCCTGGGAGCACGAGGGAAGCGCCGGGCGCACCGATCAGAAGTTCGACGTGTCGTTCATGTGCGACGATCTCGACTCCACCATGCGCGAACTCGCCGGCCGGGGCGCCGAGTTCGCGGGCACACCGACCGATGAGGGTTGGGGCGTGACTGTCCGGGTCAAGGTCCCCGGCGCCGGGGAGATCACGCTGTACGAACCGAAATACCCACCGCCCGCGCTCCTGTGAACGTCCGGACCCGTCCGCCGGACGTCGCTCATTCGGTCGCATGAAACCCGGCGATGCCCCCATCGAAGCGCGGTAATCTCCCGAGGTCACCGACCAGGAGGAGCCGACCGTGGGCAGTCCCTACGACCCCAACCAGCCGACCGCCATGGGTCCGCAGGGGCCGCAGCAACCCGGCTGGCCGCCTTCTGGCGGTCACCAACCCGGCGGGCCGCAGCCGGCTCCCGGCCAGCCGCCGAACCCGGGTCCGTACGGTGGGCAGCCGTACGGCCAACAGCCCTATGGCGGGCAGCCCTACGGCCAGCAGCCGTACGGCCAACAACCGTATGGCCAGCCGTTCGGTCAGCAATCACCCCCTCCGGCCAAGAGCGGGAGCAAGAAGTGGTGGTTCATCGGCGGCGGCGGACTGGTCCTCGTACTGATCGTCGTGGTGGCGGTGGTGCTGGCGCTGACCCTGCGCGGTGGTGGCGACGACGAACCGTCGATCCCGACCGCCTCGGCCCTCCAACTGGTGCTGCCCGAAGACCAGTTCCCGGACATCACGGGCGAATTCAGCACGGAGACGGGCAGTACCGACGACGACGACGGCAGCACCGTGGACAACGAGAAGTGTGCGACGCTGGTCCAGTCTCAGCAGACCGGCAACGAACGCGCGGAGCGCGAGCTCACCGAGACCTCGTCCTCCAACGAGACACTCTTCGGTCTCGACAACTACAGTGCCGACGTGACCAAGCCGGCCGACAACGGTTACGACGAGTTCGACGAGATCGTCTCCGCCTGTTCGTCTTTCACGCTGACCCTCGAGGACGGCGACGTCCCGGTCACTCTCGCGCTCGAGAAGGTCGAGCTGCCGATCGACGGTGACTACAAAGCGGTCCGGATGACCGGCGAGTACGAGGTCGGTGCGATCGAGGTTCACCTCGCCGGGATCATCGTGGTCGGCGAGGAGCGGGGCGTATCGTTCACGGTCACGCACAACACGGTTGACGACGCACCGCCCGCGATGGACACCACGGTCAGCAACAATCTGGCCGAGATGTTCACGGCCCAGCGGCAGATCATCGCCGACGCGACCTGAAGCCCGACGGTCGAGATTCGTCGGTCGTCAGAGGAGGATTCGCGCCACCGCGGCCGGGTCGTCGAAGATGCTCATATGCCAGGCCCCGGCGCAGACGATGAAGTCCGATCCCGGTATCCGCTGATGCATGGCTCTCATGGAGGCGACGTCGGACACCGTGTCGTGTTCGGCCGCGACCACGGTCACCGGGCACGAGATCGACGCGGTGCGTTGCGAACAGTCGAAGTGGGCGATCGCGCGCAGCGCCGACGCCCAGGACGCGTGGTCCGCGGCGGCCACGGCTTCGCGAGCGTAGCGGACGACCGGTCCATCGTTGCGCAATTCGTCTGCGCTGAACCAGCGTCCGAGTGTGCCGTCGACATCGACGGTGTCGGCCTCGACGGCGGCTGCCGCAGCGTCGAATGCCGGGAAGGGCGTGTCTCGGGTGCACAGCAGCGTCAGGCGGGAGACGAGCTCGGGGCGCCGGATCGCGAGTTCCAGGGCCACCTGTCCGCCGAAGGAATGTCCCACCACATGCCAGGGCGCCTCGGACGCAGCCGATTCCGCGACCCCGGCGGCGAGCCGCGCGGGTAGGTCGTCATCCGCATAACCCGGCGGCGGGCTGATCGCAGGCGTGATCACGTGTCCGTACTCGGCCAGCTCGGCACGCACGCCGTCCCACACCGCCGGCGACAGCGGGGTTCCCGGCAGTAGCAGCCAGGTCGGGGGTTCGGTCGTCACCACGTACTCTCCTCAGCTGTCGTCACGGATTCAGACCGGCCGCCGGATTCGTCGCCTCGATCAGCGGCACCGTCAGCATCGAGGGATGATCTCCGCCCCGATGAATCCGACACGTTCCGCGGGGACCGGTCTGATAGCGGGCGGGGAAATGTCCGGTCAACGGGTTGCCCCGGTCGACGTTCCGTCCCGCGAGCACCAGCCGCAGGCGATCGCCGGGCATGAAAGATGTTGCCGACGAACCGAGTCCGACCTCTATCTCCACGATCTGACCGGGCTCCAGCAACTGAACGCGGTCGAAGCTGTGCACCGGCCGGGCCACCGACGATGCATCGCGGTCCAGTGCTCGCAGGGAGAGCTTCTGCCTACCCGTCACGATGCGGTCCCGGCCGTATCCGTACGAACCCTCGAACGGGACCCACCGCGTTCCGGCCCATTTCTCCACTGCCACGAACAACGTCGCATCCCCACCGCGCGGCAGGCTAACCCATAGTCGAGCACTCATCGGTCCGGAGAGTTCGAGATGAGAATCGATGGCAAGGTCGTAGGCCAGCCCGGCCCCGCGCAGGTCGAGAACCGACGAACCACTCGCCACGCCTCCCCCGGTGACCCGGGTCAGACGATCACCGTCAGCGAGTAGCAGTTCGGTCCACGTGGTCGCCGCCGGCGGCCACTCATGTTCCTCGCGTACATCGGTGACCTCGGTCCGCGACCCCCGGACTTCGAGGCGGACCCGTGGCAGGGTCCTGGTCGTGTCCCCGCGCAGGTGTCGGTCGAAGAACGCGTGCTGGGTCGCCACCGCGTCGTCGCTGTAGAACGTCGCCCATTTCGGTCCGCGGTGGGTGTACAGGTACTTGTGAGCCGACCCGGCCCGCTCGAACGCACGCATCGAACCCGCGCTGTGCAGATTGCTGTCGGAGAAACTGGCGCACACCAGCATCGGCACCTCGATGGCCGTAAGATTCGGTGTCTTGCTCTGCCACCAGTCATCTCGCAGGGGGTGGCGGCGGCGTTCGGCACCGATGTCCTTCGACAACCGGGCGGCCTTCCGGGTGACGAGAGCCCAGATGCGGGAGAACCCTCTCTCGTCGACTCCACCGGGCTTCATGAAGTCGCGGTAGAGGTCGGTGAACCCTTCCCACGGACAGATCGCCGCGAGGTGGGGCGGGTGGAGTGCGGCCGCCTTGTACTGCGAGAGCGCGAGATACGACACGCCCAGCATGCCGACCGCTCCGGTCGACCAGGACTGCCGGCCGGCCCACTCGATCAGGTCGTGGACATCGAGGGCCTCGGCGTCGGAGAGCAGCGATCCGGTTCCCTCCGAGGTCCCCGCGCCGCGCAGGTCGGCATTGATGACGACGTAGCTCCGCGAGGTCCAGACCGCGGGGTCGGGCGCCTCCCAGCCCGTCTCACTCGAAACGCGATACGGCGCAGGTTGATTCATGATCCGGTACTGGAAGTTGATCTTCCACCCGAACCGCGTCCGGACCGGCAGCGCGTCCTTGCCGTAGGGGTGCGCCGAGAGCAGGACCGGAAACGGACCATCCCCCGCCGGCCGATACACGTTGACCCGCAGGGTGACCCCGTCGCGCATCACCACCGGGACGTCGGCATCCTTGATCATGTCGTCGGGTGCCGGGTAGATGGTCACCGGCGGACGTACGGCGTTCCGCAACCGCCGCAGGCCGTAGCGAAGAGCACCCGGGCGCCGCCACGGCCGGTCGTGACTCACCGAATCCCCCATACGACCTCCGACGACAGTGCGACACCCATGGCTGGACTCTAGGGCACGGGCCGAGGCCGCTCATGGCTCTCCACACCCTTGCGTGTTCCGTCAGCGATCGCTAACGTTAGCCATTACCGACATATACCGGCACAAGGAGTCCTCATGGGAGCACCAGTCGCATTCTTCGAGATCACCTCGGATGACCCCACCCGTCTCACCGCGTTCTATCGCGATCTGTTCGGCTGGACCATCGACGACAGTTCCGGCCCGGAATACTCGCTCGTCGACACCGGCGCAGGTGACGGCGCCGTCTCCGGCGGCATCGGCGCCGTGTCCGAACCCGGCGGGACCGGTGGGGTGAGTGTCTACATGCGCGTCGATAA
This sequence comes from Gordonia sp. SCSIO 19800, assembly GCF_018132775.1. Classification (NCBI taxonomy): domain Bacteria; kingdom Bacillati; phylum Actinomycetota; class Actinomycetes; order Mycobacteriales; family Gordoniaceae; genus Gordonia; species Gordonia sp. SCSIO 19800. Next base: position 181,378 of record NZ_JAGRQM010000009.1, read on the forward strand.
TCTGCAGGCGTCCCTCGACCGGGCCGAGACGCTCGGCGGCAAGGCACTCATACCGCCCACGGACCTCCCGGATGGGTACGGCAGATTCGCCATGTTCGCCGACCCCGACGGCAACTCGATCGGACTCTGGGCGTGACCGACAAGTCCCCGGGCGTCGACGAGGCCCTGCGCGCGATGGCGGAGCCCCGTCGCCGCGCCATCCTCGAACTCGTCTCCGGCGAGGAGCTGTCCGCGGGCGACATCGCCGCCCGGTTCGACGTCAGCCGCACCGCGATCTCCCAGCACATCACGGTGTTGAAGGACGCCGGGTTGCTGGCCGAGCGCCGCGAGGGGACCCGACGCATCTACCGCGCCCGACCCGAGGGCATCGACCGACTACGCGACCTGCTCGACACCATGTGGGCGTCATCTCTCGACGTCGCGCGCCAACTGGTCGAGGCCGAACGCGGACTGACCGACGACGAGGTGAACCGTGCCGGGTGAACGCGAGGTCGACGACGCCGGGAGTCGCGATGGCGGTGCCGTTCTCCCGCTCCGGCGACCGCCGATACGTCAATCCACCACCGTACGCAGCGATCTCGACCACGTCTTCACCACCTTCGTCCGGACCATCGGGGTCTGGTGGCCGCTGCAGCCGATGTCGATCGGCGGGGACCGGGCACGGACGGTGACCATCGACGAGTACACCGGCGGCCGGGTCTATGAGACCTGGGACGACGGCACGACCGCCGAATGGGGTCGACTCGCGGTGTGGGAACCCCCGAGCCGGTTCGTCATGTCGTGGCTGAACACCCCCGAGCCGACCGAGGTCGAGCTGGCGTTCACCTCGCTCGGTCCGGCACTGACGCGGGTGTCCGTGGAACACCGCGGCTGGGAGCACCTGAGCGAGGAACAGCTTCGCGAAGACTGCGCCGCGCCAGGCGGTTACAGCTCCGGCGCGTATTCCGGCGGCTGGGCCACCGCCCTGGCGGCCTGCGTCGACGTCATCGAATCTACCCACCCCTGAAGAGAGAGAGCGTCAGAACATGACCCACTTCGTGTACAAACTCGTCCCGCCGCGTCCCACCTTCGGCCCCGGCGACATGTCCGACGACGAGGCCGCCATCATGGGCCGGCACGGCGCGTACTGGTCGAGGCTCCTCGCCGACGGCACCGCCGTGATCTTCGGTCCCGTCGTCGACCCGGCCGGGGACTGGGGCCTGGGCGTGGTGCGCGCCGACTCCGAGGACGATGTCCGGGCCATCAGCGCCACCGACCCGGCCGTCACCTCGGGCCTCGCCCGCGTCGAGATCCTCCCCATGCCGGTGGGCATCGGGCGCGACTGAACCGACCCGTTCGACGACGAAGCCCGTTCCGACATCGGTCGGAACGGGCTTCATTCAGGTGGAGCCAAGGGGATTCGAACCCCTGACCCCCTCTGCCAGTACAGCCACCAAAGGGATTGCGGATATTTCGATTAGTCGGCAAACTTGCTAAATGAGCCCGACTACCGCACCGCGCAGAACAGGAACGTTCTTCCCCCCGACCGACGCCCCCGACCTCGACGCCCTCATGGATTTGTCGCGGTTCCTTGATCACCACCACGAGCCTGCCGCACTCGTCGGGCCCGACGGTGAAGAAGTGCCTCTCCCGCTCGAGGTCTATCGGACGCTGACACAGATCGTGGATGCGATGCGCGCGCACCGCGCGGTCGTTGTCGCTCCGGTCGACCAGAAACTCTCGACGCAGGAGTCTGCCGACTACCTCGGCATCAGCCGCCCTACTCTCATCAAACTGCTGGAGAGCGGCAGAATCCCCTACGAGACCGTAGAAGGCAGCCGTCACCGGCGCGTGAAGTTAGGCGATCTACTCGAGTACCAGTCACAGCGCGCAATCGAGCGGCGCGGGGCACTGCAAGCTCTCGTCGATGACGCCGAAGACAGCGGTCTGTACGACGTGCCCGCCGAGGACTATCGGGAAGCCATGCGCACATCTCGCCGCGAGATTGCCGAGGAGCGCAAGCGGTAGTGGCGGGGTTTCGCGTGATGCTCGACGCGTGTGTTCTGGTGCCGATCCACAAGGCCGATCTGCTGCTCACCTTCGCCGAGCAACGGGCGTACTACCCGCTGTGGAGCAACCGCATCATGGACGAGACGGTGCGCGGTATCAATCGGGCGACAAAGGGACGAGTCTCAGAGGCGACCGCACGCTTGCGGGTCGACGCCATGAACGATGCCTTCGAGGACGCGTGCGTCGAAGGCTGGGAACCACTTGAAGAGGCAATCTCAGGAATGCCCGATCCTGACGACCGACACGTTGTCGCAGCCGCCGTGAGAGGCCACGCGGCCGCGATCGTCACCGACAACACCCAGCATTTTCCCAATGCAGTTGTGGAGCCGCTGGGGCTGCACATACGCAGCTCCGACCAATTCCTGTTGGACCTACTCCACCGCAATCCGGCGCGTGCGGTGGCATCTGTAGCCCAAACCGCCGACAAGCGTCGTCGCCCACCGGTGACCACCGAACAGTTCCTCGATGCTCTCGCAGCTTCTGGCACAACCGATTTCGTCAGGGATATCGCACCCTACTTCGAATCCGGTAGCTAGAACACGTTGCCGCCTCCGTAGAGCGCGCAACCGTTTGTCCCTACGCAACTCGGTTCGACAGACTCTATCCCACCAACGACGAAGCCCGTCCCGACATCTGTCGGAACGGGCTTCGTTCGGTGGAGCTAAGGGGACTCGAACCCCTGACCCCCACACTGCCAGTGTGGTGCGCTACCAGCTGCGCCATAGCCCCGTATTTTGTTGTTCCGCCCTGTTCAAGGGCACTGGCGAAGTTACACCATCTCGGCGATACCAGCCAAATCGCCAGGACGCCGACCCGAGTGGTGTCGAATCGGCGTCCCGCGACTCAGGAGTTGCCGCCACCCAGGATGCTGTCGAGCCAACCGGTGCCCTCGAGGACGCCGTTGACGGGCTCGCCGTCGTGCAGCACGGTCGGCGTGCCGACCTGTCCGCCGGTCGCCTTCGACAGTTCGTCGGTCGACTTCTGGGCGTTCTCCTCGGCCTGGGCGACCTTTGCGTTGTCGGTGATGCAGGTGGCGGTCGCCGGCGTCGCGCCCTGTTCGGTCGCGAGCCGCGCGAGTTCGGGGCTGCTGATGTTGCCGGTGCCGTCTTCGGGCGGCTGGGCGGCGAACAGCGCGCTGTGGAACCGCAGGAACAGATCGGTGTTCTGCTCGTCGGCCACGCAGGTCAGCGCACCGGCAGCACGCGAGCTGTAGTCACCGGTCGCCGACCGCGAGTTCAGGAAGTGCAGTGTGTGGTAGCGCACGCGGAGTTTGCCCTCGGTGACGGCCTTGGTGATGGCCGGTCCGGACTGCTGCTCGAACACCTTGCACACCGGACACATCGGGTCTTCGAAGACGTCGATGAGCGGAGCGGTCTCGGGACCGACGATCATCGTCGAACTCGACGCCAGCGCGGCTTGATCGGTGTCACCCTGATCGCGTCCGCTCCACCAGATCCCGCCGATCACGAGGCCCGCGATCACCAGGACGGCGATGCCGCCGAGCACGTAGGTCATCGTGTTCGACGGCGCGCTCGGCTGATACTTCGAGTTGGTGGTGCGGGGCACCGATGCTCCCGGCTTGCGCTTCTTGCTCACATTCCGACAATAACGGCGTCGCGCTGAAAATTGTCTGAGGGAACGTCCGGCCGGAACGGGGCGGTGACCGCCACGGCCGGCCCGCTACTCGCTCACGCCCCCAGCGCCGCGTCGACGACCTGCTGCGCCTCGCTCTGCACCTGCGCGAGATGGTCTGCGCCCTTGAAGGATTCGGCGTAGATCTTGTAGACGTCCTCGGTGCCCGACGGGCGAGCCGCGAACCAGGCGTTCTCCGTCGTGACCTTGAGGCCGCCGATCGGTGCGCCGTTGCCCGGTGCGGTCGTCATGATCGCCGAGATGGGTTCGCCCGCCAGTTCCGTCGCCGTCACCTGCTCCGGCGACAGCTTCGACAGCACCGCCTTCTGCTCCCGGCTGGCCGGCGCATCGATCCGCGCATACGCCGTGGTCCCGTACTCCTCGGCGAGTTCGGCGTAGCGCTGCGACGGCGACTTGCCCGTCACCGCGAGGATCTCCGACGCCAGCAGCGCCATGATGATGCCGTCCTTGTCGGTCGACCACGGGCTGCCGTCGAAGGTCAGGAACGACGCCCCGGCGCTCTCCTCGCCACCGAAGGCGACGCGACCGTTCAACAGGCCGTCGACGAACCACTTGAAGCCGACGGGAACCTCGAGCAGCGGTCGTCCGATCCCGGCGACCACCCGGTCGATCAGCGACGACGACACGAGCGTCTTGCCGACCGCCGCCGACTCGGACCACTGCGGCCGGTGCGTGAACAGGTAATCGATCGCGACGGCCAGGTAGTGGTTGGGGTTCATCAGACCGGCGTCGGGCGTGACGATGCCGTGCCGGTCCGAGTCGGCGTCGTTGCCGGTCGCGATGTCGTAGGAATCACGGGAGGAGATGAGCGAGGCCATCGCGTTGGCCGACGAACAGTCCATCCGGATCTTGCCGTCGGTGTCGAGCGTCATGAACGAGAACGTCGGGTCCACCGTCGGATTCACGACCGTCAGGTGCTCGAGGTTGTATCGGAGGCCCAGCAGCGCCCAATAGCCGACGGACGCGCCGCCGAGCGGGTCGGCGCCGATGTGGATGCCGGCGTCGCGGATCGCTCGCATGTCGACCACGTCGCCGAGTCCGTCGATGTAGTTGAGGAGGAACGAGTAGTCCTGCACGAACTCGCTGCCGCGCGCGCGCTCGAACGGGATGCGCGCGACACCGTCGAGCTTCTGCTCGAGCAGTTCGTTCGCCCGCGCCGCGACGACCGAGGTGATCGAGGTGTCCGCGGGACCGCCGGTCGGCGGGTTGTACTTGAATCCGCCGTCCCGCGGCGGATTGTGTGACGGCGTCACGACGATGCCGTCGGACAGCACCCCCGGGTTGTCCTGGTTGAACATGAGGATGGCGCGGCTGACCGCCGGCGTGGGTGTGAACGAGTCGCTCTCGGCGGTGTAGACGGTGATCTCGTTGGCCGCGAGCACTTCGAGTGCGGTGCGCCAGGCGGGGACCGAGAGAGCGTGGGTGTCGAACCCGATGAACAGCGGACCGGAGATCCCGGCCGAGCGGCGGTAGTCGACGATCGCCTGCGTCGTCGCGAGGATGTGGGCCTCGTTGAACGCGTTGTCGAAGCTCGATCCGCGATGCCCCGACGTCCCGAACACGACCTGCTGCAACGGGTCCGACGGGTCGGGTGTGTTGTCGTAATAGGCACGCACCAGGGCGTCCACGTCGACGAGGTCTTCGGGCAGGGCCAAGGTACCAGCGCGAGGATGTGCCATGACCGCGATTGTGCCACTCCACACGCCGTTCGCCCGGTCGACGAACCGATCCGTCCGGACCCGGAGACCGAATCGCTACGGTGAGACGATCGTCGACGTCGCATCGAAGGGGCCTGCACACATGCTGATCGCCGGATTGTCGGGACTGCTGTCCCCCGGACGCCGATCCCCCGGCCTGCTCGTGCTCGTCCTGCCGGGCGGCACGGACAACAGCCACAAACCGTTCAGCCCCTGGCAGCCGTCCGCCCTGCGCATGTACCCGTTCACCTGGTCGCTGCGACTGCGATTCGGCCGGTCGGTGCGCGTCCACCAGGTCGGCTACCGCGTGTACGGCTGGAACGGCGACGACAATTCACCTCTGCTCCCCGCCCGTGCGGCACTCGACGAGATCTGCCGACGGCACCCGGGCGTGCCGGTGGTCGCGATCGGACACTCGATGGGCGGACGCGTGGCCGCCCATCTCGCCGCCGACCGCCGGGTCATCGGCGTCCTCGGCCTGGCGCCGTGGTGGCAGTTCGCCGACTGGCGACACATCCAGCCCGGCGCGCGGGTCGTCGCGGTGCACGGCGACGCCGACACCCGCACGCTCGCGAAGCGGACCCGCAAGGGCATCGCCGAGCTCTCGGCGCTGGGCGTCGACGCCGAGTTCATCCCAGTCCCCGGCGGCGGTCACGCCATGCTCGATCACATCGGGCTCTGGCAGCGCAGCGCGCTCGACTTCGTCGGCGAGCGCCTGTCCGCGCTGCGCGGCGCCTGACCTCAGCGCGTCGGCCGGCCGGCCAACTCCTCGACGAACTCCGGATAGAACTCGACGTATTTCTCCCCGACGAGCACGTAGAGCGGATCGTCGCCGGTCTGCCCGTAAGCCTGTTTGCGGAGTTCGGTGCGCATGTTCTTGAACGTCGAGGTGTGTTCCAGCGCCTCGACGATCCGGACGAACAATGGCACGGCGTACGCGGGCAGACCGTCGCGAACGTGCCGGGCGAGACCGTCGGCGTCGAAGGTCTCGCCGTCTCGCAGGCTCACCGCCGCCATGCCGGCCTTGCCGTCGACCCCCGGAACGGGCACACCGAACACGACCGCCTCCTCGACGGCGGGGTGCGCGTCGAGCACCGCCTCGACCTCGGTGGTGGCCACGTTCTCACCCTTCCAGCGGAAGGTGTCACCGATGCGGTCGACGAAGCCGATGTGCGAGAAGCCCTGATCGCGGACGACGTCGCCGCTGTTGAACCACCTGTCGCCCTTGCGCTTCGCGTCGCGGACGATCTTTCGTTCGGTCGCGGCCGGGTCGGTGTAACCGTCGAACGGTACCCGTGAATTGATCTGCGCGAGAAGCAATCCGGTACCACCCTTCCCGACCGGCCGCACCCGCCCGTCGGGACCGCGCAGCGGCTCGCCGGTCTCCTCGTCGTATTCGACGATCGTGTACGGCAACGGCGAGAACCCGGCCGTCTTGGACAAGCCGAAGACGTTGATGAAACCGATGTTCGCCTCGCTCGCCGCATACAACTCGACGACGCGGTCGATACCGAACCGCTCGGTGAAGGCATCCCAGATGTCCGGGCGCAGACCGTTGCCGACGGCCAGCCGGAGGCGGTGCGCGCGATCGGTCGGCTTCGGCGGCTGCGCGAGCAGATAGCGGCACAGCTCACCGATGTAGGCGAACGCGGTGGCGTTGTTCTCGATGATCTCGTCGATGAACTTCGACGCCGAGAACTGCTTGCCGATGGCCAGGCAGGCTCCCGATGCGAGGACCGACGAGACCGAGATCGTGAGAGCGTTGTTGTGGTAGAAGGGCAACGCCGTGTACATGACGTCGTCGCCGCGCAGACGGATTCCCAGCCCGCCGATGCCGTTCATCGCCACCAGCCAGCGGTAATGACTCATCTTGCTCGCCTTCGGGTAACCCGTTGTGCCCGAGGTGAAGATGTAGATCGCGGTCGACCCGACCTCGATCGAGTCGGTGACCGGCCGGTCGAGCGGTGAGCAGCGCGCGGTCAGTGTGGCGAGTTCGGCGAAGGTGAACTCCTTGTCCGGCCGGCATCCGGTCGGCACCGATTCCAGCGCCTCCAGCAGATCGAACTGATAGAGAACCACTTTCGGCTCGATGAGTCCGAGACTGTGTTCCAGCACCGCACCGCGCTGGTTGAAGTTGAGCATTCCGCAGATCGCCCCGATCTTGACGATCGCGAACATCGCGATGACGACATCGGGGTGATTACGCGAGAGCACCGCGACCACGTCACCGCGCCCGACACCCTCGCGGGTGAGGAAATCCGCGAGCCGGTTGGCCCGAGCGTTGGCCTCGCGGTAGGTGATCGACACACCCTCGAACCGGAGGAAGTCCCGGTCAGGGTACTTCTGCGCACTCTGCTGGAACCGCTTGCCGATGGACATCTTCGTGGTCGGCGGTGTGGGCAGCATCGCCGGTAGGGTCCGCAGAATCGTGCCGGCGTCACGACGCAACGACGCGACTCCCGACACCATGTCGGCCAGCCGGATGTCCGGCAGCAGTCCCGTGCCCGACGCCTGATCAACCATGTTCTTCCCGCCCCTTCGGTGTGTTCGACGACACACACCCTAGCGACAGCTCGTCCCCATTGACACATTGGGGGCTATTTGTTTCAAAAGTTCAGATGCGTCGAGGCAGCAGGCGAGACCGCGCCGCGATCCGCCGGCCAGCCGGGGTCGACCCTTGGCGCACGCCGGGTGACCGGCCACACTGTCTGGATGACCGACACCTCGCCGAGACCGATGAGCGACCGTCCCGCCGGCCCGCTTGACGGCGTCACCGTCCTCGAACTGGGCACGCTCATCGCCGGACCACACGCGGCACGGCTGTTGGGTGACATGGGCGCCGACGTCATCAAGATCGAACCGCCCGGCAAGCCCGATCCGATCCGCACCTGGGGACAGGCGGAGGTCGACGGTCACCGCTTCTATTGGACGGTGCACGGCCGCAACAAGAAAGCGGTAACCCTCGATCTGCGGGCGGACCGAGGGCGCGAGCTGTTCCTCGATCTCGTCGAACGGGCCGACATCATCGTCGAGAACTTCCGTCCCGGAACGCTCGAGCGGCTCGGTATCGGCCCGGACGTACTGTCCGCACGCAACCCGGGCATCGTCGTGGTGCGCGTCTCGGGCTACGGCCAGACCGGCCCGGATTCGACACGAGCCGGGTACGCCTCCGTCGCCGAGGCCGCCAGCGGTCTGCGGTATCTCAACGGCTACCCCGGACAGCTCCCGCCCCGGCTGGCGCTGTCACTCGGCGACACCCTGGCCGGCATGTTCGCCGCGCAGGGCGCCCTCGCGGCACTGTACCGGCGTGCGGTGACCGGCAGGGGGCAGGTCGTCGACACATCCCTCATCGAATCATGTGTCGCCGTGCAGGAATCGGCCATCGCGGACTACGACGCAGGTGGCGTCGTCCGCGGCCCGTCGGGCACCCGGCTCGACGGCATCGCTCCGTCGAACCTCTACCCGACCAGTGCGGGCACGCACGTCATCATCGCCGCCAACCAGGATTCGGTGTTCGCCCGGCTGTGCGCGGCGATGGGACAACCCGAGCTCGCGACCGACGACCGCTTCGTCGATCACGCCGCGCGCGGACGCAACCAGGACGAGCTCGACGAATTGATCGGCGAATGGTCGCGGCAGTACACACCGGAGAAGCTGACCGAAGTACTCGGTGCCGCGGGAGTCGTTGTCGGACCGGTGAACTCCGTCGCCGAGGTGGTCGCCGACCCGCATCTACAGGCACGGGGGATGATCGCCGAACACTACGACGAACGCGCGCAGCGCACCGTCCTCGGTCCCGGCGTCGTGCCACAGTTCAGCGACACCCCCGGTGGCATCCGCAACGCCGGTCCCCCCGCCCCCGGTTGCGACAACGAGGCCGTCTACGGCGGATTGCTGGGGTTGTCCGCCCGCGAGATCGAGGATCTGCGGGCGTCGGGAGTCGTGTGAGTTCGCAGCCCGGTTACGACGAGCTCGCCGATCTGTACGCCGAGACCTTCCCGTCCCCGTTCACTAACATCCTGCAGCGCCACGCCTTCGGGGCGTTCGTCGAGCACGTCCGCGACAGCGGTGTCGCAGGAACGGTGCTCGACGTCGGTTGCGGGCCGGGGCTCCTGACCGCCGAGTTGGTCGCACTCGGGTTCGACGCGGTCGGCGTCGACCCGAGTACGGCGATGCTGCGGATCGCGAGGTCGAAGCACCCCGGCGTCCGGTTCGTCTCCGGCGACGCCCGCATCGACGCTCCGGAGCTCGCCGACGTCACCGTCGCGGCCGTACTGGCCCGCTTCAGCCTGATCCACGTGCCACCCGACTCCGTGCCCGAGATCGTGGGCGGCTGGGCGGAGCGGATGGCCGCGGGCAGCACCGTCCTGGTCGCCGGTCAGACGACCCCCGACGACGAGATCGTCGAGTTCGACCATCGGGTGGCACCCGCGTGGCGTTGGCACCCGGATCGGATGGCGGCGGCCCTGGCCGATGCCGGTTTCGACGAGGAGTGGCGCACCGTCAAACGTGCCGATGACGCCCATCGCTTCGCCGAGTTCCATCTCCTCGCGATACGCCGATGACGCTGTTCCAGGGCACGTACCCCCCGAACTAGAAAGTTCGGCGAACCGAAACTATAGTGTCGGCATGCCCAAGCTCGTGCGTCGCCGGTTCGTCACCGTCGGGGCACTGCTTGCTGCCGTGTGCACGATCCTCGCGGGATGCACGCTGTCGAGTCGGCTGCCCGATGAGAAGGTCGTGCTCACCACGTTCACCGTGCTCGCCGACATCGCCTCGGAGGTCGCCGGCGACCGTCTGCAGGTGGAGTCGATCACCAAGCCGGGTGCCGAGATCCACGGCTACGAGCCGACTCCCGGCGACATCCGTCGGGCCGCGACCGCGTCGCTCGTCCTCGACAACGGTCTCAATCTCGAAGCCTGGTTCGCCCAGTTCGTCGACGGCCTCGACGTCCGGCACGTCGTTGTCAGCGAGGGTGTCGAACCGATCGACATCGCGTCGGATGCCTATGCGGGCAAGCCCAATCCGCATGCGTGGATGAGTCCGGTGAATGTGCAGATCTATGTCGACAACATGGTGCGCGCGTTCACCGAGCTCGACCCCGACGGCGCCGGCACCTTCGAATCGAACGCGACCGCGTACAAGCGGCAGCTCCAGCAGGTACAGACCGATCTCACCTCCGCACTCGCCGGACTACCCGCCAACGAGCGGGCCCTCGTCACCTGCGAAGGTGCCTTCTCGTATCTCGCCCGCGACGCCGGACTCGTCGAGCGCTACATCTGGCCGGTCAACGCCGAACAGCAGGCGACGCCGCAACAGGTCGCCGAGACGATCGACTTCGTCCGGGCGAACCGTGTCCCCGGCGTGTTCTGCGAGTCCACGGTCTCCGACGCCCCGATGCGACAGGTCGTGAACGCGACCGACGCCCGGTTCGGCGGCACCCTGTACGTCGACTCGCTCTCCGAGGCCGACGGCCCCGTACCCACCTACCTCGACCTCATCCGCCACGACGTCGCGACCATCGTGTCGGGCCTGACCGGGAGCAACACGTGAACGTCTCAGCGACAAGCGGTTCCGCCATCGAGGTGACGGACGTGACCGTGCGGTACGGCGACATCCTCGCCCTCGACCACGCGTCGGTACGAGTACCTGCCGGCCAGGTGTGCGGCCTCGTCGGCATGAACGGATCGGGCAAGTCGACACTGTTCAAGACGATCGTGGGGTCGGTGACCCCGACGACCGGCACGGTCCGGCTCGGCGGCCGGACCCCCACCGCGGCGCGTCGAGCCGGCGCGCTCGGTTACGTGCCGCAGTCCGAGGACATCGACTGGAGCTTCCCGGTGTCGGTCCGTGACGTCGTGATGACGGGTCGCTACGGCCATCTCGGGTTCACGCGCCGCCCCAAGCGGGCCGACCACGACGCCGTCGACGAAGCCCTCGCACGCGTCGAGCTCACCGACTTCGCCGACCGCCAGATCGGCCAGTTGTCCGGCGGACAGCGCAAGCGGGCCTTCGTGGCCCGCGGCATCGCACAGGAAGCCGAGATCCTGCTGCTCGACGAACCGTTCGCCGGCGTCGACAAACGCACCGAGGGGACCATCACCGCACTGCTACGCGAACTCGCCGATGCCGGGACGACGATCCTGGTGTCCACGCACGATCTCCAGGTCCTGCCCGAGCTGGCCGACGAGGCGATCCTGCTGATGCGCCGCGTGATCGCGCAGGGCGCGCCGGCCGAGGTGATCACCACCGACAACCTCGTCCGCGCGTTCGGGCTCGATCCACTCGCCCGGCCGACGTCCGAACGCGAAGAGTCCGAGCGTCTCGAGTCCGGGCGCCTCGGGTCTGACCGCCACGAGGAGGCCTCGTGAACATCGTCGACATCCTTCTCGACCCGTTCGCCTACGCGTTCATGACGCGTGCCCTGTGGGCGACGCTGATCGCCTCGGTCGTGTGTGCGCTGTTGTCGTGCTGGCTCGTGCTGATCGGCTGGTCGCTGATGGGTGACGCGGTCTCGCACGCGGTGCTGCCGGGCGTGGTCCTCGCCTACATCGTCGGCGTGCCGTTCGCCATCGGTGCGGTGATCTTCGGCTTCCTGGCCGTGGCATTGATCGGCGCAGTCCGCGACGGCGGCCGGGTCAAGGAGGACGCCGCCATCGGCATCGTCTTCACCACCCTCTTCGCCTTCGGCCTGGTGCTGATCTCGGTGACGCCGAGCCAGACCGACCTGAACCACATCATCTTCGGCAATCTTTTAGGCGTCTCGACGTCGGATCTCGTGCAGATCGCGATCCTGGGTGCGATCGTGGCGACCTTGCTGCTGCTCAAGAGGCGCGATTTCACCCTCTACGCCTTCGACCGCACGCACGCCTTCGCGATCGGACTCAGCCCGAAACTGCTCGGCGCGGCCCTTCTCGCGCTGCTCGCCCTTACTGCGGTGACCGCGTTGCAGGTGGTCGGCATCGTGCTCGTGGTCGCGATGCTCATCATCCCCGGCGCGACGGCCCGACTGCTCACCGATCGCTTCGGCCGGATGCTCGTCATCGCGCCCGCGATCTCGGCGATCTGCGGGGTCATCGGCCTCTACGTCTCCTACTACCAGGACACCTCCCCCGGCGGGATGGTCGTCCTCGTCCAGGGCATCGCGTTCTTCGGTGTCTACCTGTTCAGCCCGACCCACGGCGTCGTCACCAAACGACGCAAGCATCGCGAGAGCGCGACGCTCGATGCGTTGAGTACCGGTTAGCGAACCGGCCGGCGCGAAACGAAAGGCGCCCCACCGAGTCCGGTGGGGCGCCTTCTCGTGGAGCTGCCGGGAATTGAACCCGGGTCCTCCGTCGTGTTGTTAGGGCTTCTCCGTGTGCAGTCCGCTATGTCTCTACTCGGATCTCTCGGTCACGCGAACAAGCCGAGATGACGATCCCAGTCGCTGTTTGATGTTCCGACCTCACCCGCGACCGGCGAGGACGGTGAGCTCCCATGGATGATGCCGGCAACCGGGTCTGGGAGCATAACCCGGGCCGACAGACTAGCCGGCGCTACTCAGGCAGCGAGGGCGTAGTCGCGCTGATTGGAATCGGCGCTTAATTGGTTGCTGCGACGCTCACGGTGGTCTCCAGCCTGCACCGACACGCTTCCCCTATCTCGACGCACGAAGTCGAAACCGATCAGCCCCGAGTAGGTTGCCGCCGACGGATGTCAGCGAGCACTTCAGTCTAACAACTCGTCACTCAGAGTTCATTCCCATTACCGGTCGGCTACCGTTCGCCGCGATCACCAGCGCATTCACAGCTGACCGACAGCGTCGACCAAGACACCGCCGGGATCGTGGAGACCTCGTGAGCCGAGGACGGACTCGGCCGACCGACGAGAGCGAGACCGACATGACGCCCCCGACCCCTGGCGGACACGACCCCGACAGCACCTCCCCGGCCCCGCCGGCACCCACGACATCTGACGACGCCGCGACCACGCCGATCAGCCCGGCGCCGACCCCGGGAGCGAACTCCCATGAGTCCATCGGCGCGGGCGACTCACCCGATTCACGCGGCCCGGTCGGCGAACCGCGCCCGGTAACCCCGAAGACCGCGCCGGCCCGGTCGGCCCTGATCGCCGGTGCAGCCGGGCTGGCCATCGTCGCGGGCGCACTCGGCTTCGGCGCCGGCTACATCACCGGGGACAACACGACGCCCGAGCGGCCGTCGCCGGCCGCCGTCTGGCAGCAGGGCGGCAACGGGCCCGGAATGGGTGGCGGTCCCCAGATGGGTGGACCACAGATGGGTGGACCGCAGATGGGTGGGCCCGGGATGGGCGGCCTGCCGGGCCGACAGAACCAGGACGGTGAGAGCGGCTCCGAGTCCGACGACCAGAACGGACCGAACACGTCGCCGGGAACGCCGACTGAGCAACAGGGTCAGGCCGACACCGGCGCGTGAGTCAGCCCATGCCCTTCACGCGGCGGCCGACCTCACGTTCGACCTCACGCTGGGCGGTCCGCTTGGCGATGTCCTGGCGCTTGTCGTGCGCCTGCTTGCCGCGGGCCAGCGCGAGCTCGACCTTCACCTTGCCGTCGTTGAAGTACATCGACAGCGGCACCAGCGTGAGGTTGCCGTCGCGGATCTTGCCGACGAGGTTGTCGATCTCGCGTCGGTGCATCAGCAGTTTGCGCTTGCGGCGGACCGAGTGGTTGGTCCAGGAGCCGTTGCCGTACTCGGCGATGTGCAGGGCATGAAGCCACACCTCGCCGTCGTCGATCGTCGCGAACGCGTCGACCAGCGAGGCCTTGCCCGCCCGCAGGCTTTTCACCTCGGTGCCGACCAGGACGACGCCGGCCTCGTAGACGTCGAGGATGGCGTAGTTGTGCCGCGCCTTGCGGTTGGACGCGATCACATTGCGTCCTTTTTCCTTCGGCATGCACTCACCTCCTCGTAGTGTGGTCGATCGCCCTGTTGGTGACCGACCGGTTGCTGATCGCCGACAATCCGAACCGCCCCGACGGACCGATCATTCCCGGACATAGACACGAAGCGTGACATACGCGGTCGCACCCGCCAACACAATTCCGCCGAGCACCAGCCACGGTGCGACGAACAGTACGTCGGTCAGCTCGATCCGGGCGAAGAAGCTGACCCCGTACAGCTCGCGTAACGCGTTGTCGAAGAAGAACTTCTTGGCCAGCAGCAGACCGCCGATGGCCAGCATCGAGCCGACGAAGGCCGACACCACCGCCTCGAGCAGGAACGGCAACTGGGTGTACCAGCGGGTCGCGCCGACGAGGCGCATGATCGACACCTCGGTCCGTCTGGTGAACGCCGCGACCTGAACCGTGTTGATGATCAACAGGATGGCGGCGATCGCCAGGACCGAAGCGATGGCGAAGGTCGCGTTGCGGACGCCGTCGAGGACACTGAAGATCCGCTGCACGAGCTTGCGGTCGTCCTTGAAGGCGTCCACCCCCAGGTCTTTCCGCGTCGCGTACTTGGTGAGCACCGCATCGAACTGGCCGGGATCGGACACCCGCACACGCAGCGAGGCCGGCAACGTGCCCTCGACGATGTTCTCGGCGAGATCGGGGTTGTTCGCGAAGATCTCCTTCGCGCGTTTGAAGGCCTCGTCCTTGTCGAGGTAGGTCACCGAGGTGACGCCGGGTTCGTTCTCGAGCCCGCGGCGAAGTTGGGCGCACGGGTCGGACTCGCACTGCGGATCACGCTCGGTCACCTCGGGATTGAGATAGAACTCCATCTCCACCCGGTCGAGGAAGATCTGCTGACTCTTGTCCGCCATCTGGATCACCAGGAGCCCACCGCCGAACATTCCCAGCGTGATCGCGGTGGTGATGATCATCGCGATGGTCATGGTCGCGTTGCGGCGGAGTCCGTGGAGAACCTCGCTGATGATGAAATTCGCTCGCATGTCTGCTCAGACAGTCCTTGGGTCTCGGGGAAGTGTGTCGGGTCGGGCTGCGCGTCAGCCGATTCCGTACACGCCCTGCGGGTCGTTGCGGACGAGTTGGCCGCTGTCGAACTCGAGAACCCGTCGTCGCATCGCGTCGACGATGTGGCGGTCGTGGGTGGCCATCACCACCGTGGTGCCGCGGCGGTTGACCCGGTCGAGGACGTCGACGATCTCCTCGCTGGTCTCGGGATCGAGGTTGCCGGTGGGCTCGTCGGCCAGGAGCACCAGCGGACGGTTCACGATGGCGCGGGCGATGGCCACGCGCTGCATCTCGCCGCCGGACAACTCGTTCGGCATGCGATCGTGCTTGCCTTCCAGGCCGACGTACTCGAGCACCTCCGGCACCACCCGCTGGATGGTGGAGCGAGGCCGACCGATCACCTCGAGCGCGAACGCGACGTTCTCGGCCACCGTCTTCTTCTGGAGCAGACGGAAGTCCTGGAACACACACCCGATCGACTGCCGCAGCTTCGGCACGCTGCGCGCCTTCAGTCTGTTGACGTGGAACTCCCCGAGGTACACCTCGCCGCTCGTCGGGCGGTCCTCCTTGAGGAGCAGACGGAAGAACGTCGACTTACCTGATCCCGACGGACCGATCAGGAACGCGAACTCCCCCTTGTCGACCTCGAAGCTCAGATCTCGCAGAGCGGGTCGACTGGACGCCTTGTACTGCATCGTGACGTTCTCCAGCTTGATCACGATGTGCCAGTGTAACGACGACTCCTGAGAGTGCGTTCAGGCACGACGCCCCAGCTCAGCCACCCGCCTGACCAGCGAATTCCCCGCCGGTTCAGCGTGTCGGGACCGTGGTGGTCGGCGTCTGTCCGCCGAAATTCGGGAGCGGGATGTTGGGCAGACCCGGGATGGTCTCGCGGCTCGTACCGGGCGCGGGCGCCGGGGCCCCGTCCGTCGACGAGCCGTCCGTACCCTCGACGCCACTGGTCGAGTCGGTCGTCGACGGTTCCGTCGAGGTGGTGGTCGTGGATGACGACGTCGACGGTGGCGGCTCGTACGTCGGTTCGACCGTCTGCGATGTCGTCGGCGCGGGCCGTGCCGGTGAGTACACCACACCGTAGCGCTGCGAGGTGTATCCGTACAGCACGCAACAGGCGAGGAAGACCGTAACCAAGATCGCGGTGCTGGTCCGCATCCGGGTGCGGGCGATGTGCCGCCAGTCGTGCCCTCGCTTGCCGTCGGACTCGTCCGGCGACTGCTGCGGCGGTGGGGCCTCGGGGGGGATGCCCTGCGTCGGGATGATCTGTGTCGGGGCGTCGTCGGCGGGGATGTCTCTACCAGGCCCACCCTCGCCGGGCTGCTCGTCGTGGGGCAGGCTCTCGTCAGGCCTGTCCCCAGCCGGCTCGTTCCGGCGCGGGGAATTCGGTGTCTCAGCCATCAGTCTCCCCCGTCCCGATTGCCCTGATCGGCGTGTGTCGCCGGCGGCCCACCCGCGGACCGGACCTCGCGGGCGGGCACATTGATACCTTCACGCGCCAGCGCTCGGATGATGTGGACACGCAGCGCGCGCCCGACCTCGAACTGCTTGCCCGGAAGCGTACGAGTGACCATGCGCACCGTGATGGCGTCGAGCTCGAGGCTGATGACACCGAGGGACGACGGTGCGTCGAGAAGCAGGTCGTGCCACCGGGGCAGGGCGTAGAACTCCCGGCCCACCCGGTCGAGCGTGTCGTTGACGAGCCCGATGTCGGCTTCGGACGGGACCGGGACGTCGACGACCGCGCGCGCCCAGTCCTTCGAAAGGTTGGTGGCCTTGACGATCTGGCCGTTGGGGACGGTGATGACCTCGCCCTCGGCGGTGCGCAGTTTGGTCACCCGCAGCGTCACGTCCTCGACTGTGCCCTCGGCAGGCGCGTTGCCCGTCACCGTCAGGTTGACGACGTCGCCGTAGCCGTACTGCTTCTCCGCAACGACGAAGAAGCCGGCGAGGATGTCCTGCACGATGCGCTGCGCACCGAAGCCGAGGGCGGCACCGATCACCGCGGTGGGGCCGGTCAACCCGCTCAACGGGATTCCGAACACCGACAGCGTGTGGATGATCACGATGATCGCGATCACCACGATCAGCGTCCACGCCACCACGTCGACCAGAGCGCGACGGTGTTTGGCGTCCTCGGTCTGGACGATGAGGTCGCTGGTGGAGAACCGCGAGTCCACACGGGAGGCGTACTTGTCGGCGCCCCACCGGATCAATCGGGCGAGCAGCACCGCGCCCAGGATCCAGATGAGGATCTCCAAGCCGTTGGTGGCCATCCACACATATACCCGACCGATCAAGACCTCGGTCGGGCTCGGCGGCGCGGCGAGCAGCAGGACTCCGGGATCGCGCATCACGCTTCGGCGGTCGCCATCCGCCAGCGGATCCCGGCCTCGATGAACTTGTCCAGCTCCCCGTCGAGCACCGACGTCGGATTGTTGTCCTCGACGCCGGTCCGCAGGTCCTTCACCATCTGATACGGGTGCAGCACGTAGGAGCGCATCTGGTTGCCCCAGCTCGAACCGCCGTCACCCTTCAGTGCGTCGAGTTCGGCGCGCTCCTCCTGGCGCTTGCGGTCGAGCAGCTTGGCCTGCAGCACGCGCATCGCTGACGCCTTGTTCTGCAGCTGGCTCTTCTCGTTCTGACAGGTCACGACGATGCCGGTGGGGATGTGGGTCAGCCGGACCGCGGAGTCGGTCGTGTTGACCGACTGCCCGCCGGGGCCCGACGAGCGGTACACGTCCACCTTGATGTCGTTCTCGTCGACGTCGATGTGGTCGGTGGTCTCCACCACGGGCAGCACCTCGACCTCGGCGAACGATGTCTGACGGCGGCTCTGGTTGTCGAACGGGCTGATACGCACGAGCCGGTGGGTGCCCTGCTCGACCGACAGCGTGCCGTACATGTACGGGGCCTTCACCGCGAACGTCGCGCTCTTGAGGCCCGCTTCTTCGGCGTAGGAGGTGTCGTAGACCTCGACGCCATAGCCCTTCTGCTCGGCCCACCGGATGTACATGCGCATCAGCATCTGCGCCCAGTCCGCCGCGTCGACGCCGCCCGCGCCGGAACGGATGTTCACGACGGCGTCGCGCGAGTCGTACTCGCCGGCGAGCATCGTCTTGACCTCCATCGCCTCGATGTCGGTCCGCAGGCTCTCACGTTCGGCATCGGCGTCGGCCAGCGCAGCCGTCTTGTCGTCACCCTCTTCAGCCTCGGCGAGTTCGTAGAGAACGGGGAGATCCTCGAGGCGCTGGCGCAACTCGGAGACCCTGCGGAACTCCGACTGCGCGTGCGAGAGCTCGCTGGTCACCTTCTGGGCGTGGTCCTGGTCGTTCCAGAGGTCCGGGTCCGACGCCTGCATCTCGAGCTCGTCGATGCGACGACGCAGCTCCTCGAGATCGAGCACCTTCTCCACGGTGGTCAAGGTGGCGTCGAGGGAGTCGAGGTCTGCGGTCACGTCGGGATGCACGGTTATCCAGAGTACCGACAGTCGGGCGCGTCAGCGCCCGGCGGATCTACAGAGGGCCGGGACCGGCTTCGGGCATCACCCCGAACCGCCACGACGTCGCGGCCTTCTGCGGTTTGTAGAGGACCGGCAGATCGTCGCCGACCTGGGGCCAGGGGTCGCCCGCGCCCAGCACGAGCGTCCCGTACACCTCGGTCGGACTGGTCTCGGGACCGACGATCGTCCCGGAGATGGTGCAGAACCGGTTTCCGTCCTTGTCGGCCGCGCTCTTGGTCGGCTCGTCGTCGCGGTCGGAGACCCCGACGACCGTGAACGTGCCCTGTACGAACTGGGAGGCCTTGGCCGCCGACATCGGCTGCGGATTGCGGCCGCGCTGCCACTGCACCACCAGCACCACCACGAGAGCCGCGATCAACAGGGTGAACGTCACGGTCAGCACCATGACAGCTACCCTACCGGGCATGTCCGTCCCTCCCGGTCCGACGACGTTCAGCGACGACCTCGAGCTCGCACTCTCCCTCGCCGACTCCGCCGACGCACTCACCATGGACCGCTTCGGCGCCGTGGACCTGAAGGTGGACGACAAGCCGGACCTCACACCGGTGTCCGATGCCGACCTGGCGTGCGAAACCCTGATCCGCGAACGCCTTTCGGCCCGTCGCCCCGCCGACACCGTGCTCGGCGAGGAGTTCGGCGGCGACGCCGTGCTCTCCGGGCGGCAGTGGGTCGTCGATCCCATCGACGGGACCAAGAACTTCGTCCGCGGCGTCCCGGTATGGGCCACGCTGATCGCGCTCCTCATCGACGGCGTGCCCACGGTCGGGGTTGTCTCGGCACCGGCACTTCGCCGACGCTGGTGGGCGGCAACAGGTCTCGGTGCGCACGTGCGTTTCGACGACGAGGATGTCCGACGCCTGTCGGTGTCGGGAGTGGCCGACCTCGGGTCGGCCAGCCTCGCGTTCTCGAGCCTGTCCGGCTGGGCCGATCGCGGCATCCGCGAGAAATTCATCGACCTCACCGACCGGGTGTGGCGCGTGCGCGGCTACGGCGACTTCTTCAACTACTGCCTCGTCGCCGAGGGTGCGGTCGACGTGACCGCCGAACCCGAGGTCTCGCTGTGGGACCTGGCGCCGCTCGACATCCTGGTCCGCGAGGCGGGCGGACGCTTCACCGCCCTCGACGGCACGCCCGGACCCGCCGGCGGCAGTGCGATCGCCAGCAACGGACTGCTGCACGACGAGGTGCTGGGGGCGCTGCGCGTCGACCCTTCGTGACGCTCGCGAGCTCGCTCCTCAGGGACCGGAGGGAGCACGCTCGCAAGCTCGCTCCTCAGGGACCGGAGGGAGCCCGCTCGCAGGCCCCCCTCGCTGGTTGAGCCGGTGAGGAGCGCAGCGACGAACCGAGTCGAAGCCACCTCCCGGCCCCTCACACCTGCGCGGCGCTCTCCTTTTCCAGCACCGTGAACTCGGTCGCGTCGTCCTTCATGTCCGCGAGTCGCCCGTAGTGGATGCCGCTGCCGGCGTCGGACAGGACCGCCTGATGGATGGGGACGGCGACGCGCGGCGCCATCGCCCGGAGGTAGTCGACCGATTCGCTGAGTTTCATCCACGGCGCGGCCGACGGCAGCGCGAGAACATCGACATGCTCGAACGGAATGTAAAACGAGTCCCCCGGATGCATGAATTGGCCCGGCTGGTCGGCGGTCCCGAGGACATAGGCGACGTTGTCGATGACCGGGATCTCGGGATGGATGACGGCATGCCGGCCGCCGGTGAAACGCGCGGTGAGCGAACCGATCTCGATCTGGTCGCCGCTGCGGGCGGCCGTCCACGCGCCGGCCACGTCGTCGTCGTTGAGCTGCTTGGTCGTCTGGGGATCGGCGTAGAGGATCGCGTCGGGGTTCGCGGCGACGAGCTCGGGCAGCTTCGCGACGTCGCAGTGGTCAGGGTGCTGGTGGGTGATCAGGATCGCGTCGAGATCGTCGATGCCGTCGAACCCGTGCGAGAAGTTCCCCGGGTCGAAGAGCACCTTGGTCCCGTCGATCTCGACGAGCAGACAGGAATGGCCGAAGTGGGTGATCTGCATGACTCCACTGTGCCCGTTCAGACGACAACCGGGAAGAAGCCCCACCCGAACGCGGCGTCGAGGATCCGCACGAAACCGTAGGTCAGCCACACCCCCAGCAGGACGGCACCGACGGGTCCGAGCACGCGGTCGCGCCAACCGGCGAGCAGCGCCCCGCGACGGCGCACCAGGGTGACCGTCGCCGCGACGACGGTCACCGCGGTGAGCACCAGGAACACCGGACCGAAGACATTGAAGGTGAACGCGGACCCGACGTCGCCGTGCATGAAGGCAACCCAGCTCCGGGTGAGTCCGCAGCCGGGACACGGAAGGCCGGTCATCACCGCGAACGGACACAGCGGCGGTCCGCTCTCCACACCACTCGGACTGAACACACACGCGGCGCCGAGCGCGGCGGCACCGACCACCGCGACGGTCGTCGCGCCCACCACCTGAGTGCCTGATAAGCCCTGTTCGCGGCGGTGATCGAGGGTCATGCGGCCAGCGTAGCGGGTATGCGGAACGGTGGTGTCGGGCAAGTGCGTGACAAACTTCTTACTCCGAAGTAAGGTATGGACTTACTACCGAGTAAGATAGGTCGCATCGACCCTCCACCCACACGTGGATCCACGCACAGACCCCCACCGGGGCGACTGGAAAGAAACGGCTGGTGATCATGACAACCCACACCGAACCGCGCGACACCTCCGCAGTCGGCCGCAACCCGCACCCGCGCAACTTCATCGGCACCGCGATGCGCGTACTGACCACGGTGACGGGCTCCGAGTTCGCCGAGAAGTACAAGATCCGCGAACCGATCAACCGCATCGCCTACCAGGGCACCAAGACCGGTTTCCAGACCCTCGGGGCGGCGAACCGCGCGTTCAAGGCCGCCCAAGGCGGGGGCTCGGGCCAGGCGAAGCGCCTCACCAGCACGCCCAAGGACTACTTCAACCTCACCCCCGACGACGAACAGCAGATGATCGCCGAGACGGTGAAGGAGTTCGCCACCGAGCTCCTGCGTCCGGCCGCACACGACGCCGACGCCGCCGCGGCGGCCCCCGAAGACCTGGTCAAGCGGTCTGCCGAGCTCGGCATCACGATGATCAACGTGCCGGAGGACTTCGACGGCGCGGCCTCCGAGCGCGGGGTCGTCACCAACGCGCTCGTCGCCGAAGCGATGGCCTACGGCGACATGGGCCTGGCGCTCCCGCTCCTCGCACCGAGCGGCGTGGCCACCACCCTCACCAACTTCGGCACCGACACCCAGCAGCGCACCTACCTGCCCGACTTCGCGGGCGAGAACGTGCCGCAGTCCGCTGTCGTGATCGCCGAGCCGAAGCCGCTGTTCGATGCATTCGCGTTGAGCACCAAGGTAACCCGCGTACCCAGCGGCTACCGCCTCAACGGCGTGAAGTCCTTCGTCCCGGCCGCCGGTTCGTCGGAGCTGTTCGTCGTCGGCGCCCAGCTCGACGGCAAGCCCGCCCTGTTCCTGGTCGAGTCCGACTCGAAGGGCCTCATCGTCGAAGCCGATCCCGGCATGGGTGTCCGCGCCGCCGGCATGGGCCGACTCCTGCTGCAAGACGTCGCCGTTCCCGAATCGGCGCTGATCGCCGGCGAGCGCGACGCGGCTTTCGCGGCCTACCGTGACGTGGTGCGCCTGTCGCGCCTGGGCTGGTCGGCGCTGGCCGCCGGCACCGCACGCGCCGTCCTCGACTACGTGATCCCCTACGTCAACGAGCGTGAGGCCTTCGGCGAGCCGATCTCCAACCGCCAGGCGGTCGCGTTCATGGTCGCCAACATCGCCACCGAGGTCGACTCGATCCGCCTCGTGACGCTGCGCGGCGCCGCACGCGCCGAGCAGGGCCTGAGCTTCGCCCGCGAAGCCGCCCTCGCCCGCAAACTCACCATCGACAAGGGCCTGCAGATCGGCCTCGACGGCGTCCAGCTCCTCGGCGGCCACGGCTTCACCAAGGAGCACCCGGTCGAGCGCTGGTACCGCGACCTCCGCGGCGCCGGCATCGGCGAAGGCATCGTCGTCCTCTAGACCGCCTGTGACCGAAGGAAACTGACATGAGCATCAATCTCGAACTCCCGAAGAAGCTGCACGTCACCATCGACCAGGCACACCAGGCGGCGGCGGAGATCTTCCGGCCCATTTCGCGCAAATACGATCTGCGCGAGCATGATTACCCGGTCGAGCTCGACACCCTGGCCAGCCTGTACGACGGACTCGCCGAGACCGGCCAGGCCGGCGCGGGCGCCGACGGCGGACGTAGCCAGCAGAAGAAGGCCAAGCCGCGCGAAGAGGGTGCGGTGGTCAACGGCGGCAACATGCAGTCGGCCCTCAATGTGATCGAAACATGCTGGGGCGACCTCGGTCTCATGCTGAGCATCCCCTACCAGGGGTTGGGGAACTCGGCCATCGCCGCGGTGGCCACCGACCAGCAGCTCGAACGGTTCGGCAAGGTGTGGGCCGCGATGGCCATCACCGAACCGAGCTTCGGCTCCGACTCCGCTGCCGTGAGCACCACCGCGACCCTCGACGGCGACGAGTACGTCATCAACGGCGAGAAGATCTTCGTAACCGCCGGCTCGCGTGCCACCCACATCGTCGTGTGGGCGACCGTCGACAAGAGCCTCGGCCGCGCCGCCATCAAGAGCTTCGTGGTCCCGCGCGAGCATCCGGGCGTCGAAGTCGTTCGCCTGGAACACAAGCTGGGCATCCGCGTCTCCGACACCGCGGTCATCCGCTTCGAGAACTGCCGGATCCCCAAGGAGAACCTGCTCGGCTCCCCGGAGGTGGACACCAAGAAGGGATTCGGCGGGGTCATGCAGACCTTCGACAACACCCGTCCCCTCGTCGCGGGAATGGCTGTCGGAGTCGCGCGGGCCGCGCTCGAGGAACTGCGCCGCGTGCTCGACGAGGCCGGCATCGAGGTCGACTACGACCGTCCCGCCGCCGACCAGCATGCCGCTGCCGCCGAGTTCCTGCGCATGGAGGCCGACTTCGAGGCCGCCTACCTGCACACGATGCGCGCAACCTGGATGGCCGACAACAAGCAGCCCAACTCCACCGAGGCGTCGATGTCGAAGGCGAAGGCGGGCCGCACCGCCACCGACGTCACCAACAAGGTCGTCGAACTCACCGGCACCCTCGGCTACTCGGAGCGGTTGCTGGTGGAGAAATGGGCACGCGACTCGAAGATCCTGGACATCTTCGAGGGGACCCAGCAGATCCAGAATCTGATCATCGCCCGGCGGGTGCTCAACAAGAGCAGCGCCGAGCTCAAATGAGCCGCTGACCCACAGTATTCGGCCCCGCTCCCTCGTCGAGGCGGCGGGGCCGAATCGCGTTCTGGGCGGGTCTCTCTCACACCGTCCAGGCCGCGGCCATGCCCGCGGCGCATGCCGCCACCGAGGCGAGCAGCGTGATGACGGCGTACCCGCCGGCGACCAGCCGCTGCCTGTTCTCCGCCAGGCGGACCACCTCGAAGCTGGCAGTGCTGAAAGTCGTGTAGCCGCCACAGAATCCGGTCCCGAGGATGGCCTGCAGCTCATGTGGCGCACCGTGGAAGAGCACCAGGCCGGCGAGGACCCCGAGCAGTGCCGAACCGGTGACGTTGATCACGAAGGTTCCCCACGGCGTGATCGTCGGCCATCTCCACTTGACGGCACCGTCGACGACGAACCGCGTCACCGCACCCAGCGCGCCGGCCGCCATGACGGCCAGTGCGATCACCGCGCCGCCCATCGGGTCGTGAATTTCAAGGCGAGTGCGATCCCGCCGCCTGCCGCGAGCAGACCCAGCACGACGCTGACCACCGCGTACGCAAGTGCCGTCGCCACCGCCGAGGCGCGCGTCAGCTCCGAGATCTCCAGCGCGAACGTGCTGTAGGTGGTCAGCGCCCCGCAGATGCCGGTGCCGCCGAACAGCCGAACCCGCTGACGCCAGCCCTCGTCATGCCCCAGCCGCGCAAGAAGCTCCAGCAACGCACCGAGAACGAAAGCGCCGATGACGTTGACCGCGAAGGTCGCCCACGGCCAATGCCCGTCGGCGACCGGAAATGTCTTCTCCGCCCAGTACCGCACGCCCGTACCGATCAGCCCTCCCGCGAACACCCACGCGAGGGCGTGCACGCGTAAGTGCAGCGGGCGTTCGTCGGGATCGACGGGGAGCTCGTCGTGCTTGTCCATCTGCACGCGACCAAGTCTGCGCTAGGCGACGACCGTGTACAACACGATCAGGTAGACCGGCACCAGCACGTCGAAGAAGAAGATCGGTCCGGCATTGCCCGCCTTGAAGTTCCGGCGGGTCACCATCTCCCGTACATGTCCGACGGCCGCACCGAGATAGAACACGGAGAACGCGAGGATCGTGGCCAGGGTGAACTCGTCACCGAAACCGGAGGCGAGGACACCGAGCACGCCGGTCGCCAGACTCGCGAGACCGACCTCCCACTGCCACGGCGTCTTGGACGGCCAGCCGATCGATTCCGCGATCGGCTCGCCGAAAAACATGTGGCCGCAACCGGTCATCCAGCCCTGGACGCCGATCATCCACAGCACCGAGTTCTCGAGCAGATCCCGGCCGAGTTCGCCTCCCGGCGACAGCGCATCGATCACCGTCATGACGATCGTGCCGACCAGCCCGACGAACGGGACGAGGGCTATCGCAGTGCGGAGGATGCGGTCGCGCACGTCCTCGACGCCCGTCAGCCCTTGAGCTGCTCGGCGAGGGCGGTCAGCACGTCCGGGTCCTCGATGGTCGACGGGACGGTGTACTCCTCGTGATCGGCGATCTGGCGCATCGTCTTCCGCAGGATCTTGCCCGACCGCGTCTTGGGCAGTGCCGACACCACCGTGACGTCGCGGAAGGTCGCGACCGCACCGATCTCGTTGCGCACCTTGGCCACCAGCTCGTCGCGCA
Organism: Gordonia sp. SCSIO 19800; assembly: GCF_018132775.1. Classification (NCBI taxonomy): domain Bacteria; kingdom Bacillati; phylum Actinomycetota; class Actinomycetes; order Mycobacteriales; family Gordoniaceae; genus Gordonia; species Gordonia sp. SCSIO 19800. The sequence goes on from NZ_JAGRQM010000009.1 coordinate 207,183, forward strand.
GCGTGTCCGCCTCGATGTCGACACCCGACTTCAGCACCACGTAACCACTGGGTCGCTGACCCTTGAGGTCGTCGTGGATGCCGATGACCGCGCACTCGGCGACCGCCGGATGCGAGGCCACGACGGCCTCGATGCTTCCGGTCGAAAGCCGGTGTCCGGCAACGTTGATCACGTCGTCCGAGCGGCCGAGGACGAACACGTAGCCGTCTTCGTCGATGTAGCCGGAGTCGCCGGTCAGGTAATAGCCGTCGAAGGCGGCCAGGTAGGACTTGCGGTACCGCTCCTCGTCGCGCCACAACCCGGCGAGGGTTCCGGGCGGCAGCGGCAGACCGATGACGATGTTGCCCTCCTCGCCCGGGTCCAGCGAATTGCCCTCGGCGTCGACGACGCCCACGCGGTAGCCGGGAACGGCGACCGTCGGCGAGCCCGCCTTGATCGGCATCGGCTCCAGCCCACGGAGATTCGCCGCGATCGCCCAACCGGTCTCGGTCTGCCACCAGTGGTCCACGACCGGGACACCGAGCACCTCCGAGGCCCACGTGAAAGTGTCCGGGTCGAGTCGCTCGCCCGCCGCGAACAACATCTCGATCGAAGACACGTCGTACTTGCTCAGTTCGGTGGCGTCCGGGTCCGCCTTGCGGATGGCGCGGATCGCGGTGGGTGCGGTGAACAACGCCTTCACCCCGTGTTCACCGATGACACGCCAGAACGCGCCCGCGTCCGGGGTACCGACCGGCTTTCCCTCGTACATCACCGATGTCGCTCCGACGAGGAGGGGCCCGTACACGATGTAGGAGTGTCCGACGACCCACCCCACATCCGAGGCGGTCCACCACACGTCGCCGGCAGAGATGTCGTAGATGTTCGCCATCGACCATGTCAGGGCCACCGCATGCCCGCCGTTGTCGCGGACGACGCCCTTGGGCTTCCCGGTGGTCCCCGAGGTGTAGAGGATGTACAGCGGGTCCGTGGCCTTCACCGGAACCGGCTCGACCGGATCGGCCCCGGCGAGCGCGTCGTCCCAGTCGAGCCATCCCTCGTGATCTGCTGCGGCACCACCGATCTCGGGACGGTCCTTGACGATGACGACACGCGGCGGCGTGGCCGACAACTCGATGGCCTTGGCCACCATCGGCAGATACTCGACGACCCGGCCCGGTTCCAGACCGCCCGAGGCGGTGAGGACGGCGACCGGCTCGGCGTCGTCAATACGGGTCGCGAGCTCACGAGCGGCGAAACCGCCGAAGACCACCGAGTGCACCGCGCCGATCCGCGCGCACGCCAGCATCGCGACGGCCGCCTCGGGGATCATCGGCATGTAGATCACCACGCGATCGCCGTAACCGATCCCCTGCCCGGTGAGGACACCGGCGAATCGTGAGACCTCGTCGAGCAGTTCGGCGTAGGAGTACCGACGGACCTCGCCCACCATCGCCGAATCCCAGATCAGCGCGATCCGGTCGCCGTGTCCCGCCGACACATGGCGATCAAGGGCGTTGGCGCAGGTGTTCAGCGTCGCGTCCGGGAACCAGCGGTAGAGCGGGGCGGCCGAGTCGTCGAGTGCGGAGGTGGGTGGGGTGATCCATTCGACGCCGGTGGCGGCGTCGAGCCAGAACGCCTCCCGATCGTCGGCTGCCCGTGTGAACGCTTCGATGTACCGGCCCATGGCCATCCCTTCGCCGTCGTCGGTGAGGGCACCGGTGTCGTCGGTGCCGCATCGCCCTTCGAGGGTATCGGTATGACCGTCACCACGAAAATGAGATGCCCGGTCTCGGTCAGCGGCTGCGAGCGTCGGCCACCGCAGTCGTGACCCGATCGAGGAAGGTGCGGATGGCGGCAAGTTCATCGTCGGAGAATCCGTCGGCCACGGCGATGACCTGCTCGATGAGCGGTCCGAAGAACGACCACCCCATCTGCTGAGCCGCGTCGGTGACGTGCAGCGCCACCTTCCGACGGTCGGTGCCGTCCCGCGAGCGCGAAACCAGGCCCTTCGTCTCCAGGCGATCTATCAGGGCCGTCGTCGATGCGCTGTTGAGGCCGAGATGACCGGCCAGCCAACCCGGCGACGCGACGTCGCCTGACCGCTGCCGGTCCAACAGCGCGACGAGGGCTCGGAGATCGGTGGCGTGCAATTCGTTTCGGGCGGCGAAAGCGGAGCCGAACACATCGAGCTCCAAGGTCAACGATCGCAACCGGTGCACGAGGTCGTCGTTGTTCACACGGTTACTGTACTCGTCACCACTCGACAGTCTAGTATCTCGATAATCGAGTAATTTGCCGGAGGGAGTCCGATGTTCGCCAAGGTCCGCCCGACGATCGACACCTTTGCCGCCACGCCCGACGGCGCCACGTTCTTCGCCCACTACGACGCCCTCGTGCAGAGGTCGTCCGCCACACCACTCGACATCGGCAGTCGGTTCGGCACCACGCGAGTCAACAGTTTCGGACCGGCCGGGACCAGACCGGTGATTTTGCTGCCAGGCGGCGGGGCGACCTCGATGGCCTGGGTGAACGTCGCCGGCTCCCTCGCACGAACACGCCGGGTACACGCAGTCGACCTCATCAACGACGTCGGCCGTTCCCACGTGACCCGGCCCCCGGACACCGCAGGCGACCTACTCGACTGGCTGTCGTCCGTCCTCGACGGGCTCGGCGCCGCACGCGTCGACCTCGCCGGCCACTCCTACGGTGCCATGGTCGCGCTGGCCTACGCGGTCGGTCCCGGCAAGGACCGGGTGGACCGGCTCGCGCTCGTCGACCCCACCTCGTCCTTCACCGGCCTGCGCACGACCTATCTCCTGCGGGCTCTGCCAGTCTTGTTGTCTCCCAACCCCGGGCGGCTCCGGCGTTTCCTCCGATGGGAGACCGGTGGGGCCGCGTTGAACCCCGACTGGCGTGACATGTACTGCGCCGGAGCCCGGTTCCCCACCGCGCCGACCGTGGTTCCGAAACGGCCCACCGATGAAGCACTCTCGGCACTGGGAGACGGCGGGTCGGTGACCGTGATAGTCGCCCCCGACAGCCGGGCGCACGATCCGAGGGTCGTCTCACGGCGTGTACGGGCATTGTTGCCCTCGGCGCGGGTGACGATGCTGCACAGCGGCAGTCATCACACTGTTCCCCTCGAACCCGCGGACGAGATCGCTGATGCACTCGTCGGCGCTTTCGACGACACCTCGGCGTAGCTCGCCGCCCTCAGTAGAGGTAGGGACGGAAGCTGTCCTCGGTGAACCGTTCGTTGCCCGCTTCGGGCATCACGCGCCGGGTGATCTCCGCGACCGAGGGCAGCGCGTCGGGTCGCCATGAGTCCGGCTTCCACAGATCGGACCGGAGGAACGCCTTGGGACAGTGGTAGAACACCTCGTCGACGGTGATCTCCACCGCGAGGATCGGTCGCTTACCGCTGACCGTGAGGTCGTCGAAGTAGTCGGCGTCGTCGACGATGCGGGCGCGGCCGTTGATCCGCAGCGTGTCCCCGCGACCGGGTACGACGAAGATGGTGCCCGCGTTGGGGTTCCGGAGTATGTTCACGTAGCCGTCGACACGACGGTTGCCCGGCCGCTCGGGTATCGCGATGTGCCGGTCGTCGATGACGTGGACGACCTTGCCGGCCGGGTCGCCCTTGGGCGACACGTCGATCCGTCCGAGTTCGTCGGCGGTCGCCAGGAACACCATCGGCGACTCCGCGAGCCATTCCCGGTCGACGTCGGCGAGTGAGTTCCGCGCCTTGTCGCGGATGATCTCCATCGGATGGCCGACGATCTCCCGCAGCCTCGACTCGTCGGTGATGTGCATCTGCACATCGTGTCACGCGGCCGTTGCTACGCGGGTCGCGGTGCGGGCGCCGGCCAGGGGAAGGTCCAGGTGGTGTCGCGGACATCGTCGAGCCGCGCCGCCCGTCGGCGCAGATGGACCGACCCGTCGGTGACAATCAGAGTGACGTCGGCGTCGAGTCGTCCGGCGAGACGTCGGGCGGTCCAGCCCGGTCGTGTCCCACCGGTACCGATGACGACGGCACCGGCCCGCACCCGTCCGGCCGCCCGGTGCAGGACCGTCGTCGGGTCGCCGACCTCGCTCATGGTCGACACCGTCCGTGCACCGTGCCACCTCGCGAGTTCGGCGGCGGTCCGCAGGGTCTCGTCGACTCTCGCCTGACCGGAGAGCAGATAGGACTCGTCCTTGAGGGCGTCGTGCAGCGTGGTGCTCGCTTCTTTCCGACGACGCCGCGTGGCGCAGATCAGGATCAGGTCGCCGGAATCGCCGAGCAGTCGAACGGCGACCTTCACCGCACGCAGTGAGGCGTCACTCCCGTCGACTCCGACGACGACCGGACGGCCGAACCCCGCGTGGCCCGGCACCGGTACGCCACGCACCGCGTCGATCGGCGGGGCCAGGGCGGGATCTGTCGGCCCTGGTCGGGTCTCGAGGCGCTCCCAGCGCCGGGGTCGTGTCCGCAGCGTGCTCATGATGTCCTCCTCGGTCGGCGATATCGGCTGCTCACAACGCTATGGAGGCCAAAGTCCCGAGTCGCCATCCCGCGGGTTGACCGGTTCTCCACCCCAGGGTGGACAGCCGAATCCACCGTGAGGCGGACGTTCGGCAGTTCTGCGGAACTATCCTGGAACGGTGACGGGCTTCACAGCGGAGATGGGCGCGGGGCTGCGCCGGCGGATCGAACGGGCGGGCGGCGACTACCCGCCGCTGTACCCCGCGGTGATCCTGTCGTCGAGCGTCGTGGTCACCCTGGTGTCGACGGCACAACGTTTCCCGTTCGATCAGATCGGGTGGGTGATCGCGGCGCTGGTCCTCGCCGTGCTCTCGCTGGTGCTCGACCTGACCCTGCCGCCGACCTCGTACCCGTGCTCTGCGGTGATCACCAGTACGGTCTGCTTCCTCATGGTCCCGACGCCCACCGACGCCGCCCCACTCCAACTCGTCCTGGTGGCGGCGATCGCCGCCGCGATGTATCCCCTTCTCGGCGGACTGATCGTGACGGCGGCCTGCTTCGCCGTCATCGTGTGGTTCGGCGCCGTCGGCGGTCTCGAGTCACCGGCCATCTACGCGCTCGGCGTCGCGTGCGGTTGGCTGATCGGCTACATGATGCTGATCCAGAAGCGTCTGGCCGACAACCGGGCCCGGGTGCTCGCCGAGCGTGCCGACCGCGCCGCGAGCGACGAACGACAGCGGATCGCCCGCGAGATCCACGATGTCATCGCGCATTCCCTGTCGATCACCATGCTCAACGTCACCGGCGCCCGTCGCGTGCTCGAACAGGATCGTGACATCGAGGAGGCACTGGAGGCACTCTCCGACGCCGAACGCCAAGGTCGACAGGCGATGACCGAGATCCGCACCATCGTCCACGTATTGGGGACGACCGAGCCGACGGGATCGACGGCCCCGTCACCGGGCGCCGGAGACCTCGTCCGGCTCGTCGAGGACTACCGCAAGGCCGGCGTCGACATCGACTTCAGCCTCGTCGGCGACCTCACCGAGCTGCCACGTCCGGTCGGTGCGGCGCTGTATCGGATCACCCAGGAGTCCCTGGCCAACGTCGTCAGACACTCGGTGGCCAAGCAGGCCTCGGTCTCGGTGTCGGTGGCCGATGCGGTGGCTCTCACGGTCGAGAACCCGGCGACCGAGGATCGGCCTCGAGAATGCGACGGCACCGGTATCGAGGGAATGACCCAGCGCGCGGCACTGCTCGGCGGCACGCTCCACACATCACATCGCGCAGGCACCTGGTCGGTACACGCGACGCTGCCGTCGCGACCGGTCACCGCAGGGGTGCCCGTATGACGACGACCGCGCCCACCGATCCCGCGACCGACCCGATCCGGGTCCTCCTCGTCGACGACCAGGAGCTCATCCGTACGGGCCTGCGTCGCATCCTGCGCCTGCGCGACGGCTTCGACATCGTGGGTGAATGCGCGGACGGTTCCGGGGTCCTCGCGGGGATCGCCGAACACCGGCCCGACATCGTCCTGATGGATCTGCGGATGCGTGACGTCGACGGCATCACCGCCACCACGATGGTGCGCACCCTGCGGGAGCCGCCGCCGGTGCTGATCCTGACCACCTTCGACGACGACGCCCTGTTGTCCCGTGCCCTGCGCGCCGGAGCGGCCGGGTTCATCCTCAAGGATTCGCCGGCCGAGGCGCTGATCTGGGCGGTCCGCGCGGTGGTTCGCGACGGCGCGTTCCTGGATCCGGCGGTGACCGAACGCGTTCTCCATGGCTTCCGACGGTCGGGTCGCGAGCAGGTGAGCGCCGTGCCCGGGCTCACCGACCGCGAGACCGATGTCCTCCGCCTGATCGCGCGGGGCCGCACCAACGCGGAAATCGGTGCGGCCCTCGGTATCTCGCAGGTGACCGTGAAGAGCCACATCAACCACATCTTCACGAAGCTCGACCTCCGCGACCGGGCGGCGGCGATCGTATACGCCTTCGACCGTGGGCTCGTGGTCGCCGAGTACGACTGAGCCCGTGTAGATCAGTCGTGCACGGTGGTGATCTCGGGGGCGAGCACCTCGACGTCGACCCCGTCGACGAACCGGTACGGGCCCGCCACGAGCAGACCACCGAAGTGCTTGCGCAGCCGGGACATCTCGGCCCGGACGGTGACCGTTCGGTCGTCGACGCCGAACAAATGGTTCGACATCTGGGCCGCGGTGACGCCGCCGGGCCGTCGCGCCAGGAGGGTGAGGATCTCGCCGTGCCGGGGCGAACAGCGATGGGTCCAGGCACCGCTCGCGCCTTCGACGGTGACCTCGACGTTTCGGATACCCGGCGCGTCCGGCGGTACCCGCACGGTCACCCGTGTGGTCGATGCGTCCGAGGTCTCCGCGACGCGCACCAACCACCCGCCGGGCAACGCCTCGACGTCGCACTCCCCCAGCGCATTCACGAAGATGCGGCCGGGGCCGAGCCGCGGCGGCAGGATCAGTCGCGATCGCGGGGACACGGTGTCGACGGCGGCGACCCACCCGTCGGTGTCGACCGCCAACGCTGGGCCGGGCATGCGGGCGAGGATCGGCGCGGCCACCGCCCGCAACGAATCGAGCCGTCGGTGGTGGCTCTCGCGTAGTTGCGATTCGGCCAGCCGGGCGACCGCATGCACCAGCGCCAAGGTGGTCGGATGGATGGTGGCGGCCGGACCACTCACATCGACCACCCCCAACATCTCACCGGTCCGCGGGTCCTTGATCGGTGCACCGGTACAGGTCCACGAATGATGACTGCGCACGAAGTGTTCGGCAGAGAACACCTGCACCGAACGCCCGGACATCAGTGCCGTACCGATCGCGTTGGTCCCCACCGAGCCCTCGGCCCAGTCGGCACCCTCGACGAACCCGAGGGTGTCCGCGCGCGTGAGCACCCTCGACGATCCGCTCCGCCATAGCACGTGCCCATCGGCATCCGAGACGACCAGGATGTTGTCGCCATCGGCGATCAGCGAGTCGAGGCCACGTGCCAGCTCGTCCACGACCTCCGCCAGGCCGGAGCGTCGGCGGCGTTCCTCGAGCTCCTCGAGCTGAAGCGTCCGTTCCCCGGCACAGTCCACGTCCGGGTCGAGACCGGCACGCCGGAGTCGCTGCCACGAGTCGTCGATGACGCTCCGCGGACGCGCCGGCATGCGCCCGCCCGACATCGCCGCGTCGTGAACCGCGCTGAGAACGGACGCGAACTCGCGCGGATCGTCGCCGGCGTGCACCGCGGGCTCCAGCTCGGAGGCCGACTCGTAAGCGTTCATCTCTTCGATTGTGCGTCACGTCACAGACGACGACAACGTACCCCGCCCCTCGCAACCCCCTGCAACCCTTGCCGCCACCCGGCGCCGGGGCGTCTGCTGTCCACAACCCGCTGTGTTCCACATCACGTTCGCGGGGCACATCTCGAGGAGGCATCATGACTCAGACATTGGAACCGCTGGTCCATCTCGACCGCACCCCGCAGGAGCGGATGGACGCCTGGCTGCGTGAGTTCGAATCCGCACTCGCCGCAGACGACATCGCCCGCGCGACGAACGCGTTTCTGACCGACAGCTACTGGCGCGACCTGACAGCATTCACCTGGAACATCAAGACGGTGGAGGGCCACGAGCAGATCGCCGACATGCTGACCGCGCGTCTCGCGGACACCCGCCCGTCGAACTTCACCACCACTGAACCGGCCACCGACGACGGGGACGGCGTCGTCTCGGCGTTCATCGCGTTCGAGACCGCCGTCGGACGGTGTGAGGGACACCTGCGCATCCGTCGCGACGACGACGGCACCGACGGTGGCGGGCGCGACGCCGGGGAGGACAAGGCCTGGACGCTGCTGACGACGATGCAGGAACTCAAGGGACACGAGGAGTCGGCCGGCCCGAATCGACCGCTCGGGGCGGTGCACGGTTCCGACCCCGACACCCGTTCCTGGGCGGAGAAGAAGGCCGACGAGGAACTGTCGCTCGGACGGTCGGCGCAACCGTACGTGCTGGTGATCGGCGGCGGGCAGGGCGGTATCGCGCTCGGCGCACGACTCCGCCAGCTCGGCGTGCCGTCGGTCGTCGTCGATCGCCATGACCGTCCCGGGGACCAGTGGCGCAAACGCTACAAGTCGCTGTGCCTGCACGACCCGGTTTGGTACGACCATCTCCCGTACCTGCCGTTCCCCGACAACTGGCCGGTCTTCGCACCCAAGGACAAGATCGGCGACTGGCTCGAGTTTTACACCAAGGTCATGGAGGTTCCGTACTGGAGTAAGACGACGTGTCTGTCCGCTGAGTACGACGAGGCCGAGTCACGGTGGACGGTTGAGGTCGACCGGGACGGTGAGCGCCTCACGCTCCATCCGACGCAGCTGGTCCTCGCGACCGGGATGTCCGGCAAACCTGCCGTCCCTTCGGTCCCCGGGCAGGATGTGTTCGCCGGCGAGCAACACCACTCGAGCGCACATCCCGGACCGGACGGCTACCTCGGCAAGAAGGTCGTCGTCATCGGCTCCAACAACTCCGCGCACGACATCTGCAAGGCGCTGGTGGACAACGGCGTCGACGCCACGATGGTGCAGCGCTCCTCGACCCACATCGTGAAATCCGACTCGCTGCGGTCCATCGCCCTCGGTTCCCTGTACAGCGAGGAGGCGGTCGCCTCCGGGATGACGACCAAGAAGGCCGATCTCACCTTCGCCTCGTTGCCCTACCGGATCATGCACCAGTTCCAGATACCCGTGTATGACCAGATCCGCCAACAGGACAAGGAATTCTACGAACGACTCGAGGCGGCCGGCTTCGAGCTCGACTTCGGCGACGACGACTCCGGACTCTTCATGAAGTACCTACGCCGCGGGTCCGGCTACTACATCGACGTGGGCGCGAGCGAACTCATCGCCGACGGAACGATCAAGCTGGTCCACGGTCAACTGGACCACCTCACCGAGAATTCGGTGGTGCTCGCCGACGGGACCGAGATCGACGCCGACGTGGTCGTCTACGCCACGGGGTACGGATCGATGAACGGCTGGGCCGCCGACCTCATGGGACAGGAGGTCGCCGACCGTGTCGGAAAGGTGTGGGGACTCGGTTCCGAGACGACCAAGGACCCGGGCCCCTGGGAGGGCGAACAGCGGAACATGTGGAAGCCCACCCAGCAACCGGGCCTGTGGTTCCACGGCGGAAATCTGCACCAGTCGCGCCACTATTCGCTGTATCTCGCCCTACAGCTGAAGGCGCGATATGAAGGAATCCCCACGCCCGTATACGGCTTGGCGGACGTCCACCACCTGAGCTGATCACCAATGAGAAAGGCCCCGCAACCACGAGGGTTGCGGGGCCTTTCTGAAATTGTGTTCGGCGGTGTCCTACTCTCCCACACTGATTAGGGTGCAGTACCATTGGCGCTGGAGGGCTTAGCTTCCGGGTTCGGAATGGGGCCGGGCGTTTCCCCTCCGCTATAGCCGCCGTAACTCTGTGAAACAACTGTCACACAACAGTGTTTATTTGTTTGTTGTGTGTTGTTTCAGAAGTACATAGTGGATGCGAACACCAACCAGGAACACTGTCGTGTTTGGTGATGTTGTGGGTGTTGTTGGTAAGTCCTCGGCCGATTAGTACCAGTCACCTGAACACATTGCTGTGCGTA